>NZ_JBSRTQ010000036.1:0-30903 GCF_055129145.1 Albimonas sp.
CTTCTGCACCTTGCCCATGGTGTTGCGCGGCAGCTCGTCCACCACGAACACCGCGCGCGGCTGCTTGTAGCGCGCGATCCGGTCGCGCAGCGCCGCCTTCACCGCCTCCGCATCCACCGAGCCCGGCGAGGCCTCGGCGATCACCACCGCCACCCCTTCGCCGAAATCGGGATCCGGCAGGCCGATCACCGCGCTTTCCTTCACGCCGGGAAGATCGTCGATCAGGCCCTCGACCTCCTTGGGATAGACGTTGTAGCCGCCCGAGATCACCAGGTCTTTCGCGCGCCCGACGATGGAGACGTAGCCGTCCTCCGAGATCTGGGCGAGATCGCCGGTGATGAAGAAGCCGTTTTCGCGTTTCTCCTCCGCGGTCTTCTCAGGCATCCGCCAGTAGCCCTTGAACACGTTGGGGCCGCGGACTTCGAGCATCCCGGTCTCGCCCGCCGGCATCTGGGCCCCGGTCTCGGGATCGGTCACGATGATCTCCACGCCCGGCAGCGGGAACCCCACGGTGCCCGGGCGGCGGTCGCCCTCATAGGGATTGGAGGCGTTCATCGAGGTTTCGGTCATGCCGTAGCGCTCGAGGATCCGGTGGCCGGTGGCCTCGGTCCAGCGGGCGTGGGTTTCCGACAGCATCGGGGCCGAGCCGGAGACGAAGAGGCGCATGCCGGCCGCAGCCTCCCGCGTCATGCCGGGATGGTCGAGCAGGCGGGTGTAGAAGGTCGGAACGCCCATCAGCGCAGTGGCCGCCGGCATGGCGGCGAGCACCGCGTCGGGGTCGAATTTCGGCAGGAAGATCAGACCCCCGCCCGCAACCAGGGTGACGTTGAGCGCCACATAAAGCCCGTGGGCGTGGAAGATCGGCAGCGCGTGGATCAGCCGGTCGGCAGGGGTGAACCGCCAGTAGTCGCGCAAGGTCGTGGCGTTGGAGGCGAGATTGCCATGGGTCAGCATCGCCCCCTTGGACCGCCCCGTGGTGCCCGACGTGTAGAGGATGCACGCAAGATCATCCCCCTCCCGCGCCGCCGCGACGAAGCCGGGCGCCTCGGCCCCCGCCGCATCGGCCATGGTCCCCTTGCCGTCGGCATCCAGCGTCATCACCGCGCGCACGCCGGCCTTCTCGGCGATCGGCCCCAGCGCGGCCAGCGCAGCGGGATCGCAGACGAACACCGCCGGTTCGGCGTCAGTCAGAAAATATTCGATCTCGGCGGGGACGTAGGCGGTGTTGAGCGGCAGGAACGCCGCGCCCGCCAGCACGACGCCGAGATAAAGCTGCACGGCCTCCAGCGTCTTCTCGGTCTGCATCGCCACCCGGTCGCCGGGACGCACGCCGAGCGCGGTCAGGGCGGCGGCCATGCGCTCGGCCCCGTCCCAGAGCGCGCCGTAGGTCAGGTCGGGGCGGCCCGCCTGGGCGGCGAAGACCCTTCCCTCGTCGCCCGCGGAGGGCGCGCGCAGGGCGGCGGCGAGCAGGTTGCCCGCATAGGGCATGTCGGTCTGGGTCGCGGGCATGGTCGGGCTCCCTCCTGAACTTTCCCTGTTTCCTGCACCCGTGGGGAGGGCGGCGCAAGTCGGCGGGGGGCGGCAGGTCCGCCTCAGCCCGCCCCCTGCAGGCGTCTCAGGTGGGCGCCGGGCGGGGACGGTCCGCTATTTCTCCAGGACCTCGGGCCAGTTGGCGTCGGCGGAGGCGATGAAGCCGGGGATGTCGGCTTTCCACCTGGCCTGCACTTCGGCGTCGTAGTTGAGGTAGAGCTTGCCCTCGACGATGCTCCACTGCGCGGGCTCGATGGGCGCGGTCCGGCCCTGGCTGACCGCCCAGGCGCAGTAGCCGCCGTATTGGGGCGCGTATTTCGTCGGATCGGCCGCGAAGGCGTCGCGGTTGGCGGCCGAAGCGAAACGCCAGGTCGCTCCCTGCCATTCGGTCTCGAACTCGGACGAACCCTCCACCGGACGCCTTTCGGTGAAATAGGCCACCGGGTCGTAGCCGCGGATCGCCCGGCCGCGCCAGTCGGCGAAGACCGGATCGGCCTCGGCGCGCGCCGCGCGGGGGCCGAGCGCCGATCCGGCGGCGACGAGCCCGGCGAGGCCGAGCCTCAGCGCCTCGCGGCGGGTGCGGGCGCGGGACGGATCAGGCTGGCGGCTATGCGGGGCGTCGTGGGACATCTGGAGAGCTCCGGCGCGCAGGCGGGACGAGGGAGGCGCAGCCCATGCACCCTGCCCCGGAAATCCCGCGCCGGGCGCCCCGGCTCCGCCAGATGTGACCAAACGTCAACCGAAGCGCCGCGCCCGCCACCGATACCGCCCCCGACGACCGACGACCGACACGGCGGCCCCGGGCGCACCGTCCCAGCGCGCCGCGGGAAAGACGGGGCCGCCGGCGCGCCCTTCGCGCGGCGCCTGCCCCCGCCGCGAAGGCAGGGCCTTCCCTCAGCCCTTGTCGAGCACCCGGAACGGCCTCGCGAAAACGTCGAGCACGGCGCGGAGTTCCGACGGGCTGACCGAGCGGCCCAGCGGACGCAGCTCCGCCACCAGGCCCAGCTTGCGATCCTCGACCACCGTCACCTCGACCTTGATCCCCGCCTTGGCCAGCGCCGCGCCATAGACCCGGGCGATCGCCATCTTGCGCAGGTCCGGCTTGAACACCTTGCCCACCGCGGTCTTGGGCAGCTCGGTCAGGATCTCGATATGCTTGGGATGCGCCGCCCGCTCGGGGATCCGCTCGTCGGCCCAGGCCTGCAGCTCGGCCACCGTCGCCTGCGCCCCGGCCGCCAGCTCGACATAGACGCAGGGCACCTCGCCCGCATGCGCGTCAGGCTGGCCGATGGCTCCGGCCATCGCCACGGCGGGGTGGCGGGCCAGCGCCTCCTCGATCAGCGCCGGGTCGATGTTGTGCCCGCCGCGGATGATCAGGTCCTTCGCCCGGCCGGTGATCCACAGATAGCCGTCGGCGTCGAGCCGCCCCAGATCCCCGGTCCGCAGCCAGCGGTTGTCGGCGTAGAGGTTCACGTTGCGCTCCGGCTCGGTATACGTTCCCCCCGGGATCACGCCGGGACTGGAGACGCAGATCTCGCCGACCTCGTCGACCCCGCATTCCTTGGTCACATTGCCGACCGCGTCGCAATGCAGGATCCGCACGTCGGTATAGGGGAAGGGCAGACCGACCGAGCCGACCTTGCGCTTCCCCTCCGCCGGGTTGCACGACACCAGACAGGTGGCCTCGGTCATCCCGTAGCCTTCGAGGATCTTGACCCCGGTCGATTTCTCGAACCGCTCGAACAGGCCCAGAGGCAGGGGGGCGGAGCCGCAGAGCGCGTAGCGAAGGGTCGAGACGTCGGCGTTCACCTCGCGCTGCATCAGGGCGGCGGCCGCGGTCGGCACGGTGATCATCAGCGAGACGCGCCAGCGCTCCACCAGCTTCCAGTAATTGTCGAAGACCCCGTCGCCGCGATAACCCTGCGGGGTCGGCAGCACCATATGCGCGCCCGAGGCCATGCAGGCCATCCAGATCGGATAGGCCGCGAAGACGTGGAACATCGGCAGCGGGCACAGCACCACGTCGTCGGGCCCGAACATCATCGAGGCCGACAGCCAGCCGTTGTAGATCATGCCATGATGGGTGTGCCGGGCGATCTTGGGCATGCCGGTGGTGCCGCCGGTGTGGAAGCAGGCGCCGATGCGCGCGGGGTCGAGGTTTTCGGAAAAGCTCAGCTGGTCGGGCTGGCCGGCGAGCGCCTCATGGAAGTCGATGACCTTCGCCGAATGCCCGCCCGCCCGGCGCGGGCGGATCAGCGGCACGATCCAGCTCAGCGGCGGCGAGAGGTAGCGCTTCAGGTCGACCTCGACGATGGCCTGCACCTCGGGCGCCAGCGCCACGGCGGCGGCGGCCTTCTCGGCCACGTCGGTCTTGGGGAAGGGCGCGAGCGTCACCAGCACCTTGGCACCGGTCTCGCGCAGCAGGGCGCCGATCTGCTCGGCGTCCAGCAGCGGGTTCAGCGGGCAGACCTTGCCCGCCGTCGCCCCCGCCATCAGCGTGATCGCGGCTTCGCAGCAGTTGGGCAGCAGATAGGCGACGCCGTCGCCGTCCTGCACGCCGAGATCGCGGAAGAGGTTCGCCGCCTTGGCGGTCAGCGCGCGCACGTCCTCCCAGCTCAGCGTCTCGGCCTTGTCGTTGGGGCCGGAGCGGATCTGGAAGCTCAGCGCCGGCCGGTCGGCATGGGCGGCGGCGGTCTGGGCGAGCAGCTGGTGAACGCTGCGCGCGGTCCAGCGTTCGGAGAGCGGCGTCTCCTCCCACCGGGCCTTGTCGGCGATGGCCGAATAGATCTCCCGCGATCCGTCCATGACGGTCCTCCCTGCGTTCTCTCCCCCGCGCCGTTCTCCGCGGCTGCGGGACAGATGGACGTCCACGTAAGCCGGCGCAACCGCAGCCTAGCGTCAAAGCGCCGCGGAGGCGACGCCGGATCGATCCGGCGCCGCCGATTTCCGCCGATCTGGCAGGGTGGCCCCGGCTCAGCCCACCGCCGCGGGGCCGTCGGTGAACTGCAGCCGGGCGAAGCGGGCGTAGAGCCCGTTCTCGGCCATCAGCGCGTCATGCGCGCCTTCGGCGACGATCCGCCCGTCCTCCAGCACGATGATCCGGTCGGCGGCCTTCACCGTCGCCAGCCGATGCGCGATGACCAGCGTGGTCCGCCCGGCCGACAGCCGCTCCAAGGCCTCCTGCACCAGCCGCTCGCTTTCCGCGTCGAGCGCCGAGGTCGCCTCGTCCAGCAGCAGGATCGGGGCGTTGCGCAGCACGGCCCGCGCGATGGCGAGCCGCTGCTTCTGGCCGCCCGACAGCATCAGCCCCCGCTCGCCCACATAGGTGTCGTAGCCGCGGGGAAGCGCGGTGATGAAGTCATGGGCGGCGGCGGCGCGGGCGGCGGCCTCGACCTCGGCCTGGGTGGCCTCCGGGCGACCGAAGCGGATATTGGCCTCCACCGTGTCGGCGAAGATCGCGGGATCCTGGGCCACCACGGCATAGCCCCGGCGCAGCGCCACCGGATCCATCTTCGCGGTGTCGACGCCGTCGACGCTGACCGTGCCGCTCTCCAGCTCATAAAACCGCATCAGCATCTGGAAGAGCGTGGTCTTGCCGGCGCCCGAGGGGCCGACCAGCGCCACCGTCTCGCCCGCCTTGACCTCGAAGCTGACGTCGTCGAGCGCCAGACGCTCGGGCCGCGAGGGATAGCGGAAGCGCACATGGTCGAAGCGCATTTCGCCGCGGGCGGGCGCGGCGGGGGGGACGGGCGCGTCGGGACGATGAACCTCGTCCTCCATGTCCAGAAGCTCGATCAGACGCTCGGTGGCGCCGGCGGCGCGCTGGACCTCGCCCCACACTTCCGACAGCGCCCCGGTCGCGCCGGCGACCAGCACCGAATAGATCAGGAACTGCACCAGCTCGCCGGGGCTGATCGCGCCGTTGCGCAGGTCGTCGGCGCCGATCCACAGCACGCCGACCACGCCCGAGAACACCAGGAAGATGATCATCGCGGTCAGCGCCGTGCGGGCCCGGATCCGGCGCATGGCGAAACCGAAGCTCTGCTCGACGGCCGCGCCGTAGCGGGCGCGCTCGGCCGCCTCGGCGGTGTAGGCCTGCACGGTCTGGGCCGAGAGCAGGGTTTCCGACGCGATCGCCGCGCTCTGCGCCAGACTGCCTTGCGTGAGCTTCGAGAGCTTGCGGACCTTGCGCCCGATGAACAGGATCGGCAGCACCACCGCCGGGGCGAGCAGCATCCCGTAAAGGGTCAGCTTCGGCGAGGTCCAGAACATCATCCCCATGCCGCCGACGAAAAGCAGCGCGTTGCGCAGCGCGACCGAGACGGTGGAGCCCACCACGCTCATCAGCAGGGTGGTGTCGTTGCCGAGCCGGGACAGGACCTCCCCGGTCATCAGCTTTTCGTAGAAAGCCGGGCTCATGCCGATGACCTTGTCGTAGACCTTGCGGCGCAGGTCGGCGACCACCCGCTCGCCCAGGCGCGACACCATGTAGAAGCGCGCGGCGGTGCTGAGCGCGAGGCCGATGGCGATGGCGAAGGCGGCGAGGAAATAGGAGTCCATCATCTCGAGCCGTTCGGCCGAGAAGCCGTCGACCACCCGGCCCGCCGCGACCGGCAGGATCAGGTTGAGCACGGTGGTGACCAGCAGCATGCCCATCGCGCCGGCGGCGAGCATCCGGTAGGGCCGGATCAGCGCGGGCAGGTGGCGCAGCGCGCCGACGGAGCGCGCGCGCGGACGCTCCAGCTCGTTCTCGATCCAGGTCGGCAGGCCGGTTTCGCCGGGCTCTCCGCCGCCGCCGCCGCGGCGGGCGGGGTCGGGCGTATCGGCGGGGCGGCCGGATTTGGCGTCAGGGGCGGGCGTCATGCCGGGCGCCGCCAGCGGCGACGGGGCGTGGCCGGGCGCGTCGTCGACCGGGGTTCTGGCGCGGGCGGCGACGGCGGCGGGGGTTTCGGACGTGTCGGTCACGGGGATGCGACGGCTCCTGCACGGGGGCCCGGGCGCGATGGCGCGCGCCCCGGCGGGATCGTTCTGGATCGTTCCGGGAGCGTCCCCATAGCAATGCGCGCGCCACGCGGCAACGTGCCCGGCGCCGCAGCGGCCGAACCGCGGGTCGCCGGCCGGACCGGGCGCCGCGTCCCGGGCGCGCAAGCCGGGCCGTCCCGCGCGCGGCGCGCGGGACCGGGGGCGCGCCGCCGTCTCCGCGCGACGAACGGCGGAGGCGCGGCGGGCGGACAGGCGCGCCGCCCCTCCGCGACCGGACGCCGCAGCCCGCCCGGTGCCATAGATCACGTTCCGATCACGCGCCGCACGATATCAGGGTCTCGTCCCTGCGGAATCGCCGGTGCGCCGATCCCTTCCGGCGCAACGCCGTGCCTGCCGAGCCGGCCCTCGCGCCGGCCCTCCGGCCCCCTCCCTTGTCCCTCGTGGGGCGGCCGGACGCCGGACCTCCGCATGCCCGGCCGCCCTTGCGGTCCGGACGCGCGGAGGAGGACCCGGCCCGAGGCGACGCCGGTCCGCGTCGCTGGTCTTCCGGGGCGTGCGCGCCCGGCCGCATGTCTGCCAGCCGCGAGAATTTCGCGGTCCGCGCGCGCGCCCCGGAAGATCCTTTTTTTCGCGCCCACCCGCTTTCTCCGCTTCGCCCACCGCCCAAACCCGCGGCTTCGCCCACCGCCCAAACCCGCGCGCCGGCTCGGTTTTCCGCTCATCGGGGGAGGCCCGGGCGGGGGATGCGGCGCGCGCCAGCGCGGCGCGACGTCCGACCTGGCCTCACCTCCGGGAAAAGGCGGGCGCGCCGGCAAGAACCGCTCGACGCGGGCGCGCGGATGGCCCAAGAGGGAAACGAGCTCCGAACGCGGCCCGCCGCCCCCCGGACCCCCTCCGACGCGTCGCGCCCGACGCCTGCAGCGGACCTGCCCGGATGCGCCTCATCGTCTCCTTCGCCGCGCTGTTTCTGGCCGTGGCCCTGGTCCAGCTCGGCTCGGGCGCGCTCGCGCCGCTCGACGCGCTGTCGGGCGCGGCCGTGGGCTTTTCGACCGCCGAGATCGGCCTGCTCGGCTCCGCCCATTTCGTCGGCTTCTTCGTCGGTTGCTGGATGGCGCCGCGGATGACCGGCGCGGTCGGCCATGTCCGGGTCTTCGCCGCCTTCGCCGCCTGCGGGGCCATCGGCGCGCTCGCCCATCCGCTGTGGTACGAGCCGATCTTCTGGGCGGCGCTGCGCGCCATCACCGGCTTCGCGGTCGCCGGCGCCTATACGGTGATCGAGAGCTGGCTGCAGGCGAAAGTCACCGCCGAGACCCGCGGCCGCGCCATCGGCGCCTACCGGGTGGTGGATCTGGGCGCGGCGCTCGTCGCCCAGGCGCTGATCGCCGCCCTGCCCCCGGCCGAGTTCGTGTCCTACAACCTCGTCGCCATGCTGTGCTGCCTGTGCCTGCTGCCGCTGACGCTGACCTCGTCCGAAGCGCCGCCGCCGCCGCTCGCCCCCCGCCTGCGCCCGCTGCGCACCTTCCGCGTGTCGCCGCTGGGCGCGGCGGGCGTGTTCATCGCCGGCGTCACCATGCCCGCCTTCCGCATGGTGGGCCCGGTCTACGGGCTCGACGTCGGGCTCGACGCCACCGGCATCGCCCTCTTCCTGTCGGCCGCGATCCTCGGCGGGGCCATCGCCCAGATCCCGGTGGGACTGCTCGCCGACCGCTACGACCGGCGCTGGGTGCTGGTCTGGGTGTCCACCGCCGCCATCGCGGTCTGTTCGGCGGTCGCGGCGTTCGGCGCCACATCGACCACCGCGCTCTATATCGGCGCGCTGGCCTTCGGGGTGGTGTCCTACCCGATCTATTCGATCTCCTCTGCCCATGCCAACGACTTCGCCGACCCCGCGGATTCGGTGGAGCTCAACGCCTCGCTGCTGTTCATCTACGGCATGGGCGCGATCCTCAGCCCGCTCGCCGCCGCCCGCCTGATCGAGAGCCAGGGACCCGCCTCGCTCTTCCTCTTCATCGCCGCGGCCCATGCGGTGCTGGCCGGCGTCGGCCTCTGGCGGATGATGGCCCGCCCGGCCACCCCGGTGGGCGAGCGCACGCCCTACATCTACACGCCGCGCACCACCTTCGGGGTCGGCCGCCTGCTGCGCCGCAAGCGTTGAGACCCCGCACCCGCGCCTGCGCGGGGACGCCGAAACCCCGTCCCCTCGCAGGCGCGGGGACGATGCGCTAAGACAAGCCCCCGACTCAGACGGGCCTCCGACCGCCGGCGGGCCCCTGCAAGCCCGAGACCTCGCAAGCACCGGAACCGGCATGACCCGCATCCTCGTCACCTCCGCCCTGCCCTACATCAACGGGATCAAGCACCTGGGCAACCTGGTGGGCTCGCAGCTTCCCGCCGACGCCTATGCCCGCGTCATGCGCCAGCGCGGCCATGAGGTGCTGTTCATCTGCGCCACCGACGAGCATGGCACCCCCACCGAGCTCGCCGCCACCAAGGCCGGCAAGTCCGCGGCCGAATTCTGCGACGAGATGCACGCGGTTCAGGCCGGGATCGCCGACGGGTTCCGGATGAGCTTCGACCATTTCGGCCGCTCGTCTTCGATGCGCAATCACCGGCTGACCCAGCATCTTGCGGGGCGCCTCGCCGACGCCGGCCTGATCGAGGAAGTCTCCGAAAAACAGGTCTACTCCCCCGCCGACGGCCGCTTCCTGCCCGACCGCTATATCGAGGGCACCTGCCCCAATTGCGGCTACACCAAAGCCCGCGGCGACCAATGTGAGAACTGCACCAAGCAGCTCGACCCCACCGACCTGATCGACCCGCGCTCCGCCATCTCCGGCTCCACCGATCTGGAGGTGCGCGAGACCAAGCACCTGCATCTGCGCCAGTCCGCGATGCGCGAACGCCTGACCGAGTGGATCGAGACGCGCGCCGACTGGCCGATCCTCACCACCTCCATCGCGAAGAAGTGGCTCAACGACGGCGACGGGCTGCAGGACCGCGGCATCACCCGCGACCTCGACTGGGGCGTGCCGGTCATGCGCGGCGAGGCCGAGTGGCCGGGGATGGAGGGCAAGGTCTTCTACGTCTGGTTCGACGCCCCCATCGCCTACATCGCGGCCACCGCCGAATGGGCCGACGCCCATGGCCTGCCCGACAGCGCATGGGAAAGCTGGTGGCGCGACGACAAGGGCGCGGCGGACGTCCGCTATGTCGAGTTCATGGCCAAGGACAACATCCCCTTCCACACGCTGAGCTTCCCCGTGACCATGATGGGGGCGAGCGCGGACGGGCGGGAATCCTGGCACCTCGTCGACTACATCAAGGGCTTCAACTGGCTGAACTACGAGGGCGGCAAGTTCTCGACCTCGTCCGGCCGGGGCGTGTTCATGGATCAGGCGCTGGAGATCCTGCCGCCCGATTACTGGCGCTGGTGGCTGCTGGCCAACGCGCCGGAATCCGCCGACACCGATTTCACCTGGGAAAGCTTCCAGGCCGGCGTGAACAAGGACCTGGCCGACGTGCTGGGCAATTTCGTCTCCCGCGTGACGAAATTCTGCCGCTCCCGCTTCGGGGAGGAGGTCCCCGCCGCCGGCGAATACGGCGAGGCCGAAGCGACGGTGATCGCCGAGATCACTCGCCGCCTCGCGGCCTATGAGGCGCATTGGGATGCGATCGAGATCCGCAAGGCCGCCGCGGAACTCCGCGGGATCTGGGTGGCGGGCAACGAATACCTGCAGGCCGCCGCCCCCTGGGCCGCGTTCAAGACCGACCCGGACCGCGCGGCGGCGACGGTGCGCTTCGCGCTCAACCTCACCCGGCTCTACGCCATCCTCTCGCGCCCCTTCGTGCCGGACGCGGCCGACGCGATGCTCGCCGCGCTGAAGTTGCCGCCGGAGACGGCGCAGGACTGGCCCGCGGACGTCGCCGCCGCCCTTTCGGCGCTTCCCGGCGGCCACGGCTTCGACGTCCCCGAAGTGCTCTTCGCCAAGATCACCGACGAGGCGCGCGAGGCGATGGCCGCCCGCTTCGCCGGCCAGGACTGACCCCGAAACCGGCGCGGCGCGCGGGCGTCCGCGCGCCGCCCGCGTTGCGCAGCCGGCCTGAAACCTCGGCTCGCCCGCCGCACGAACCGGCGATTCTGCGCATCCCGCGTCGCGCGCATTGTCCGCCGACGTCCGCGCGCTTATCTTCCGCCCATGACGCATGCGACGCTGACCGCCAAGGTGGAAACCTGGCTCCTGCAGGAAACCCTGTCGGATCCTGACATCCTCGAGCTTTTCGGGGCGCTCTGCCTGCGCCTGCACGCCATCGGCCTGCCGCTGGAACGCGCCGCGCTCAGCTGGCCGACGCTGCATCCGCTGTTTCAGGCCGAACAGATCTACTGGCATCTCGACCGCGGCGCGCAGCTTTTTCAGTATCGCCATGACGCCAAGACCTCGGGCGCGTTCGAGGCGAGCCCGTTCCATCACGTCCTGGTCAATGACCTCGACCAGATGCGCCGGCGTCTCGACGGGCCGGAGGCGCTGATCGACTTCCCCGTGCTGGCCGAGCTCGCCGGCGAAGGCTTCACCGACTACCTGCTGACCGCCACCCGCTTTTCCATCGCCGAGGTGAAGGGGTTCCGGGGCGGCAAATCCGGCATCATGGCGTCCTGGTCCACCAAGCGGCCCGGCGGGTTCACCGACACGGACCTGGAGGCGCTGGCCCGCGTGCAGCGGGTGTTCGCGGTCGCCTGCCATTCGGCGATCCAGAAGCGGGTGATGGTCAACCTGGCGGAGGCCTATCTGGGCGCCACCGCCGCGTCGCGCGCGCTGTCGGGCGAGGTTCGGCGCGGCGACGGGGAGCGGATCCGGGCGATCATCTGGCATTCCGACCTCCGCCGGTCCACCCGCCTCTCCAACGAAATGGCGCCGGAGGCTTATCTCGATCTGCTGCGGTCCTATTACGACTGCACCGCGCAATCGGTGATCGACGAGGGCGGGGAGATCCTGGAATTCATCGGCGACGCCGTGCTCGCGATTTTCCCGGTGCGCGGCGACACCGGCGGGCCCGAGGCCGCGCGCGCCGCGATGCGGGCGATGGAGCTGGCGCTGGATCGGCGCGAGGCCTGGCTTGCGGCGCGCGAAGCCGCGGCGGGGTCCGATGCCGCCTCCGGCGGCGTCGCCGACGGCATGGACGGCCAGAAGATGCTCAACTTCTCGATCTCGATGACCATCGGCGAGGTGATGTTCGGCAATATCGGCGTGCCGACCCGGCTGACCTTCTCGGCCATCGGACCGGCGGTGAACAAGGTCTCGCGGCTCGACGAGCTGTCCAAGATCCTCGGCCGCTCGGTGCTGGCGACGAAGGAGCTGGCGCAGGTCGATCCGACGCGCTGGATCTCCATCGGTCCTCAGCGGCTGCGCGATTTCGACGAGCCGATCGAGCTGTTCGCCCGCGCCTGCGAGCGGGACGCCTTCATCCCGATGCCCGAAGAGGTCCCCGCCGCCGTTCCGTTGACCGGAGCCGCCGTCGCGGCGCGCTAGCCGCCCAGCGCCTCGATCTTGCGGTTGAGCCAGGGGGCCTGGTAGCCGAGCTCGAACGCGCGGCGATAGTCCGCGGACGCGGCCTCGGTCCGGCCAAGCTGCTCCTGCGCCTGGCCGCGCGTCGCCCAGGCCGCCGCCCAATTGGGCGACACCCGGATCGCCGCATCCAGATCGCGCAGGGCCGAGGCCGGATCGATCCGCATCAGCGCCACGCCGCGCTGCAGCAGCGCCGCCGCGTCTTCGGGGTCGAGCCGCAGCACCTTCCCGAACGCCTCAGCCGCCTCCCGTCCGCGGCCCAGCGCCGACAGGGCGAGGCCGCGGTTGTAATGCGCATCCGGGTCCTGCGGGGCCAGCGCCACCGCCCGGTCGAGATCCGCCAGCGCCGCCGCCGCCTGCCCGCGCTGCAATTGCAGCGTGGCCCGCCCGACCAGCGGCTCGGCCGAACGGGGGCTCAGCGCGATGGCCTGGGACCAGTCGTCCAGCGCGCCGCCCGCATCGCCGCGCCGGGCCCGGGCCAGCGCCCGGTTCACATAGCCCGACGCGAAGCGCGGATCCGCCTGCACGCCGCGGTCGAAGGCCGCGAGCGCATCGCCGTCGCGCCCCATCTCCGACAACGCCACGCCGATATTCACCCAGGCCCCCGCCTGCTGCCGGGCGCTCAGGCCCCCGGCATCGAGCGCGCGCCTGCACGAATCCGCCAGCGTGGTCGACGCGCCCTTGGCGTCGAGGCAATTGCGCAGATGCACCTGCGCCGAGGCGGATCCCGCCCCGGCGATCAGCGCAAGCGCGATCGCGCCAAGCGGGAGGGCGGACGACAGGCGGCGGGCGGGGCGGGGAGGGCGCGAAACGGGTGTCATGCCCGCAACATGCCTCGGGCAGAGGGCCGGAAAAAGGCCGCAGCGCTTTCGCATCTGCGGAATTTGCGCAAAACATCGCGGCTCGGTAAGGTTCATTTATCAGCCAAGGGATAGGGTTTCGGGCGCAAACCGACGAAGCCCAAACCCATGCCCCCTCCGACAACGCGCCCCTGCGGAAAGTCCTGGAACGTGCCTCATCCCATTCCGCCCGCTTTGGCCAAGCCGCTTGCCGCCGCCGCCGCGCAGCCCGACGCCGACAACGCCGCCGGCGCGCTCTGGATGGGGCTGTCGGTGGCGGCGGCGACGGTGATGACCCTCGCGGTCAAGGAGCTGGCGGGCGATCTCGACAGCCGGATGATCGTGTTCCTCCGCTCCGCGGGGATCCTGCTGCTGGTGGTGCCGCTGCTGGCCTGGGCCCCGTTCCGCGCCCGGATGCGGTTTTCCAAGCCGCGGCTGCACCTGCAGCGCGGCGCGCTGATCGCCGTCTCCACCCAGCTCGGCTTCTACGGGTTGTCGGAGCTGCCGGTCTCCACCGCCACCGTGCTCAACTTCACCGCCCCGATCTTCGCCACCCTGCTCGCCGCCCCGATCAACGGCGAGAAGGTGGGGCCGCGCCGCTGGGCGGCGGTGGGCATGGGGTTCCTCGGCGCGCTGATCATCCTGCGGCCGGGCGTGGACGGGTTCCATCCGGCGATGCTCGCCTCCATCGCCTCGTCGCTGCTGTTCGCGCTGGCGCTGGCGCTGTCGCGTGGCGTCGCCACAGCCGACGGCCCGCTGTCGTCCTTCGTGTCCTCCATCGTGATGACCGGGCTCTTCGCCCTGCCTTTGGCCATTCCCGTCTGGGGGGCGCCCGAGGGCGGCGGCCACTGGCTGGTGCTGCTGGCGCTGGTCGCGGCCTCGTCCTCGCGCAGCATCGGCGACCTGCAGGCCTATCGGCTGGGCGAGGCCGCGCCGATGGGCGTGCTGTCCTATTCCCGGCTGATCTTCATCGGCGCCGCGGCCTATGTGATCTTCGACGAGCGGCCGGATCTGTGGACCCTGGTCGGGGGCGCGGTCATCATCGGATCCTCCTTCTACATCGCCCATCGCGAGCGGCTGCGCGGCCGGGCCCTGCGGGCCGAACGCGCCGTCCAGGACGGCTCCGCCCTGCGTTCCGCCAGCGGGACAGGGCGCTGACGGGGGCGAATCCCCTGGCGCAGGCCATGTCAGGGAATGCTTCGCCCTCGGCGATTTCTTTCGTGAAAACAAAGCGCCCCGCAGCAATGTTGCGTCGCGGCGCCCGCGGCCGTCTCAAAGGCGATTGTCACAAATCTATCCTTGCTAGGCGGAGCCGGAACCTCTATCCCGCCTCTCAACAGGGTCGCCGATCCCAACCTCGCTCGGATCCCATCGTCGTCTGCGGACGTCGGCTGGTTTCACAGGGGGGGCGCTAAGGGGCCGCTGGGTTTCATCTGCTGGTAGGGGAGACTACGTCATGGATGACGGCAGCCTCTTCCGACTGGGGATCGACCTGGAGACAGGCGCCACCCACGAGGAAGCTCGAGAGAGCGGCCATAAGGCCGCTATTACCCGGGACGTCTTCGACGAGACGCGGGACGACCATTTCATTCGCCGGGACGGCAAGGTGTTCGCGGGCACCCACCTCATCATCGAGGTGGTCGACGCCGAGGGCCTTGACGACGAAGCGCGGATTCAGGCCGCCTTCCGGAAATGCGTGGACGAGTGCGGCGCGACGCTGCTGCATATCCACACCCACAAGTTCAGCCCCCAGGGCGTGAGCGGCGTGGCCGTGCTGGCCGAGAGCCATATCTCGGTCCACACCTGGCCCGAGATCGGCTACGGCGCCTTCGACGTGTTCATGTGCGGCGACGCGCAGCCGTGGAAGTCGGTGGAAGTGCTCCGCCAGGCTTTCGACGCCGGCGAAGTCCGGGTGCGCGAGCTGCTGCGCGGCGACGACGTGGTCGCGAGCCGGATCTGATCCGCGCGACGCAGACGAAGACCTGACAGGGGCGGCCGCATCGGCCGCCCCTGTCGCATTTTCACCCAACTTCTTCCCGCCCGACGATCCCCGCGTGACAGGTACGGTTCATAATGGTTAACTCTGCGCCACCCTCGACGCGGAGACCACGCCCATGCGCCCCCTTCTCGCCCGACAAGGCATAGCGCTTGCGCTGATCCTGGGCGGCGCGCTTTCCGCCGCCGCCGCTCCGACGCTCACGCCGGCGCCCGCCGGCTGGGCGGAGATCGTCGCCCGGCTCGGCCTCTCCCAACCCGTCCAGGCGGCGGGCTGCTGCAAGACCTGCCGCGCGGGAAAAGCCTGCGGCGACAGCTGCATCAGCGCCTCGAAGTCCTGCAGCAAGGGCAAAGGCTGCGCCTGCGACGGCTGAGGCGCACACCCCTCAGGCCGCACGATACGCGGCCAGGTTCGCCGCCTCGCGGGCCATGAAGCGTTCGCGCGCCTCGGTTCCGGTGATGGCGGGATCGGGGGCCAGCCCCTCGGACATCCGGAAAATCTGCTCGTAATACCAGGCCATAACGGCGCCGCGGGGGGTGACGTCCTTCTCGGCGTCGAGGGCGCGGTCGGTCTCGCCGGAGATCAGGCGGCCGGGCAGGTCGGGCTCGAGGCAGAGCGGCCGGCCGAGGCCGATGACGTCGGCCGCCCCCGATTCCAGCGCCGCCTCCATCGCGGCCCGGGTGCGGAACCCGCCGGTGACCATCATCGGCAGGCTGACCGAGCGGCGGAGTTCGGCCGCGTAGTCCAGAAAGAACGCCTCGCGCGCGATGGTGCTTTCGCGGCGGGTGTCCGCCCCGTCCTTTGGCCGCCCGCGGATCATCGCGGGCTGCTCGTAATTGCCGCCCGAGACCTCCAGCAGGTCAACGCCGGCCTCCTGCAGCCAGCCCGCCACCCGAACGCAATCAGGCAGATCGAACCCGCCTTGCAAAAAGTCCGCGGCGTTGAGTTTGACGGAGATCGCGAACCCCGCCCCGCAGGCGGCGCGCACCGCGGCCACCGCCTCCAGCAGGGGCCGGGCGCGGGCCTCGGGGCACCCGCCGAAGCGGTCCTCGCGCAGGTTCGCCAGAGGATTCAGGAAACTCGACAGCAGGTAGCCGTGGGCCGAGTGGATCTGGATGCCGTCGAAGCCCGCCGTCTGACAGCGCGCGGCGGTGGCGCCGAAGCCCGCGATCACCGCCTCGACCTCCTCCCCCGGCATCTCCACCGGGTCGCCATGGCCGACGCCGGCCTGGGTCAGCGCCACGGCGGAGGGCGCGAAGGGCGCGGGGTTGACGCCCACCGGCGTCTGGCGCCCGGCATGGGAGATCTGGGCGAAGGCCGGCGCGCCGCCGGATTTCGCCGCCGCCGCCATCGGGCGCAGCGCCGCCACGTCCCCCGCCTCGTCCAGGATCACGTTGCCCGCAGCCTCCAGATGCCGCCGCTCCACCTGGATGTTGCCGGTGATCTGCAACCCGCAGCCCCCCTCGGCCCAGATGCGGTAAAGGCGGATCAGGCGGGCGCCGGCATGGTTGCCGGGCTCGGCGATGCGTTCGGTCATCGCAGCGTTGGCCAGCCGGTTCGGCAAGACCACGCCGCAGGGCAGTTCGTATGAGGTTTCGATCATGATGGGACGAGATTGCCGCGACCCCGGGCGCGGCGCAAGCCGCCGCCTTGCTTCCGAGGCCTCGCTTGGCTAGGTGACCTGACGCGTCGACCATCAGGAGCCCGCCCATGTCCGACCCTCGCGATATCCCAGGCTGGACCGTGGAGACCCTGCACGACGATCACGCCCAGGCCCTGCGCGAGACCGCCCTGCTCTATGACAGCGAGACCGAGCACCAGCGCATCCGCGTGTTCCGCAACCCGACCTTCGGGCGGATCATGACGCTCGACGGCGTGGTGCAGGTGACCGAGGGCGACGAGTTCATCTATCACGAGATGCTGACCCATGTGCCGATCCTCGCCCATGGCGCGGTTCGCCGCGTGCTTATCATCGGCGGCGGCGACGGCGGCATGGCCCGCGAGGCGCTGCGCCATGCCTCGGTCGAGCATGTGACGATGGTGGAGATCGACGCCGGCGTGGTCGCGTTCTCCACAACCTATCTCCCCGGCATCTCCGACGGCGCCTTCGACGACGAGCGGCTCGAGCTGGTGATCGCCGACGGGGCGGAATTCGTGCGCCGCGAGGTGACGCCGGGCGAGGGCTACGACGTGATCATCGTCGATTCCACCGACCCGATCGGCCCGGGCGAGGTGCTGTTCACCGACACGTTCTACGGCCACGCCAGGCGCCTGCTGAATCCGGGCGGCATCCTCGTCACCCAGAACGGCGTGCCCTTCCTGCAGGGCGAGGAGCTGACCCGCACCATGCGCGCCTTCCGCGCGCTCTTCGCCGACGGCGCCTGCTACATGGCCACCGTCCCCTCCTATGCCGGCGGGCCGATGGCCTTCGGCTGGGGCACGGACGGGGAGGCGCGGGGCGTCGGCCTCGCCACGCTGCGGTCGCGGTTCAGGAAAGCCGGTCTCGTCACCCGCTACTACACGCCCGAGGTGCACCAGGCGGCCTTCGCGCTGCCGGGCTACGTGCTGGCGCTGATGCCCGACTGACGGCGCGCCGGGAAAATACCGAAATTACTTAAAACATCAGAAGATCGATGTTTAACGACGCAAGGCGACATCCCTACACATCATCTTCACTCAACCGCGCGAAGCAGAGGACCGCCGGATGACGCGGACCTCCGCGGGGGAGCCGCGGCCCGGCGTCCGCCTTGCGGCGCGGGCCCATTGGTCGCAAGCTGCGCCTCCGGGTCCGCAGGGGCGGGCGGATGGCGATGCCGAGGCAGGCGACCCCGGACGTCCGACGCGCCGTCGGGGCGGGTGGAGACGCGGATGGACGGGTTTTCGGGAGCGGTGTCGGCGGCCTTCGGCCTTCTGGCGGCGTTCGACCCCGAGCTGACCGGAATCGTCGGGCTGTCGCTGGCGGTCAGCCTCGGCGCCACGGTCGCCGCCTGCGCGCTGGGCATGCCGCTGGGCGCGCTGCTCGCCGTGGCGCGGTTCCCGGGGCGTGGGCTGCTGACCGCGATGATCTCGGCTCTGATGGGGCTGCCCCCGGTCGTGGCGGGGCTCGCGGTCTATCTGATGCTGTCGGCCTCGGGTCCGCTGGGCCCGCTCGGCCTTCTCTACACCCCCACCGCCATGGTCATCGCCCAGACCCTGCTGGTCCTGCCCATCGTCGCCGCCCTGACGCGGGAAACGGTGGCGGCGCTGCATGACGAATATGACGAGCTGCTGCGATCGATGAACGCCGGGCGGATGTTCGCGCTGGGCACGCTGCTCGTCGACGCCCGCTTCGCGCTGACCACCGCCGCGCTGGCGGGGTTCGGGCGGGCGCTGGCCGAGGTCGGGGCGGTGATGATCGTGGGCGGCAACATCGCCCACGCCACGCGGGTGATGACCACCGCCATCGCGCTGGAGACGTCGAAGGGCGAGCTGGCGCTCGCGCTCGCGCTCGGCGTGGTGCTGGTGGCGCTCTCGGCCCTGATCCATGGCTCGGTGGCGGTGCTGCGGGCGCGGGCGGAGGGACCGGTTCATGCCTGACGGCCCCCGCGACGCAAGGATCGCGCCATGACCGAGGAGCACCGCATCCTCCCCTTCCCCGCCCGCCGCGGGACCGCGCCCGCCGACGCCGCGCTTCACGACGCCCAGGCTCCCCTCGACACGCCCCTGCCCGAGCCCGCCCCGACGCTGGACGGCGTGGTGATGTTGCGCGGCGGCCGCAGGCTGCTGGACGGACTGACGCTACGCCTGCCCGGTCACGGCATAACCGCGCTGATGGGGCCGAACGGCGCCGGCAAGAGCCTGTCCCTGCGGGTCATGGCCGGGCTGATCGCCCCCGATCTCGGCCAGGTCCGGTCGACCGCCATCGCCACTTCGCTGGTCTTCCAGCGCCCGGTGCTGCTGCGCCGTTCGGTCCGCGCCAATCTCGACCACGCGCTCCGCGCCGCCCGGGTGCCGCGCCGCGAGCGGCCGGGGCGGGTGGCGGAGCTGCTGGCGCTGGGCGCGCTGGAATCGCTCGCCGATCAGCCCGCAAGGGCGCTGTCGGGGGGGGAGGCGCAGCGGCTGGCGCTGGTGCGCGCGCTCGCCGTGCGCCCGCGCCTTCTGCTGCTGGATGAACCCACCGCCAGCCTCGACCCACGCTCCACCGCCGCGATCGAGCGTCTGGCGGCGAAGGTGGCCGGGGAGGCGACGGAGGTGGTGCTGGTCACCCATGACCCCGGCCAGGCCGCGCGCATGGCGGACCGCATCATCTTCATGCATCGTGGGCGGGACGTGGAGACGGCGCCCGCCGCCCGCTTTCTGGACCGACCCGACACCGCGGCCGCGCGCGCCTATCTCGATGGCCGCCTGCTGATCTGACGCCCGGAGATTTCGATGCCCCGCCTTCTCGCCGCCCTGCTCGCGTCCGCGCTCGCCCTGCCCGCCGTCGCCGCCGAGCGCTTCGTGCTGGTGCAGTCGACCACCTCGACCGCCAATTCCGGCCTGTTCGATGCGATCCTGCCGGGGTTCGAGGCCGAGACCGGCATCGAGGTCCGCGTCGTCGCCGTGGGCACCGGCCAGGCGCTGAAGAACGCCCGCAACTGCGACGGCGACCTGCTGGTGGTCCATGCCAGGGCGGCGGAGGAGGCGTTCGTCGCCGAGGGCCACGGCCTCGCCCGTCACCCGCTGATGCACAATGATTTCGTCATCGTGGGTCCCGCGGACGACCCCGCCGGAGTGGCCGGGACCGCCGGCGCCGCCGCCGCCCTGACCGCCATCGCCGGGGCGCGCGCGCCTTTCGCCTCGCGCGGGGACGAAAGCGGAACCCATGTGAAGGAGCGGGCGTTGTGGGAGGCGGCGGAGGTCGACGCCGCCGCCGCCTCCGGGACCTGGTATCGCGAGACCGGGTCGGGCATGGGCGCGACGCTGAACCTCGCGGTCGGGATGGGGGCCTATGCGCTGACCGACCGCGCCACCTGGGTCGCCTTCGGCAACAAGGGGACCCACCGGATCGTGGCGGAGGGCGACCCGGCGCTCTTCAACCCCTATGGCGTGATCCGGGTGAACCCCGCCCGCTGCCCCAACGCGCACGCGGCGGAGACGGAGGCGTTCGAGACCTGGCTGCTCTCCCCCGCCGGCCAGAACGCCATCGCCGCCTATCGCCGCGACGGCCAGCAGCTGTTTTTTCCCGACGCCGCCGATTGAGGCGGACGCGCGACGCCCCTGCCCCGCCTGACCCACGCTCACCGACCCGGCCGGCGCAGGTAGGGCGGGTGCGAACCCGCCGTTGCGCCCTGCGCCCCTGCGCGGGCGGGCGGGCGCCCTGCGCCTCAAGCCAATCGCACCGAACCGGCCGGCGCCGCGTTGCGCCACGCTTCCTGCGCGGCGATGACAGGCAAGTCGTCGCGGCCAAGCCGCTGGGCCTCCGCCGCCAGGGCATGGGCCGCGCCCACCGCGCGGGCGGCGGCCTCGGGCGCCGGCGCGCCGCGCAGCGCGCCCGCCATCAGCAGCGCCGCCACGAAATCCCCCGCCCCGTTCAGATGCAGCGGCACGAGCGGCGCCTCGCAGAGCCACGCGCCCGCCTCGGTCGCCGTCAGGATGCCGAGCCCGCCCTCCGGCCCCGGAACCGAGGTGACCTGCACCACCCCCGGCCCCATGGCCTGCAACGCCTCCGCCGCGGCGCGGGTCTCGTCGAGCGTCGCGCAGGGGAGGCCGGCGAGCCAGCCCAGTTCGAACCGGTTCGGCGCCGCGATGTCGGCCAGCGGCAGCAGGCGGTCGCGGTAGATCACCCCGATCTCGGCCGGCAGGTAGAGCCCCGGCCCCTCGTCCCCCAGCACCGGATCGCAGAGGAAGAGCGCGCCGGGCCGCGCCGCCTTCAGCGCGAGCGCGATGTCGGCCACGGCCTCGGCCGCCTCCGCCGTGCCCAGATAGCCGGTCAGCAGCCCGTCGCACCGCGCCAGCGCGCCGCCCGCGGCCAGGCCCTCGCCCAGGGCCGCGATTTCCGCCCCCGTGGCGCGGCGCCCCTTCACGCCGGGCGTCCGCGCATGGCCGGAAAGGGTCACGGTCGGCAGCGGCCAGACCTCCACCCCCTCGGCCCCCAGCGCGAAGGAGGACGCGCCATGGCCCACATGCCCCGCCACCACCGCGGACTGGATCGAGAGACAGGTCGGGCTCATGCCGCCGCCTCCGGCCCGCGCCGCAAAACTAGGGGGAGCATGTCCTGCGAGGGCCAGAACCCGGTCTCCAGACAGCGCTCATAGCCCTGGACCAGCCCAGCCGCGCGCATCGCGGCGGCGGCGGCGGCATGGTCGTAGGGCAATCGCGCCAGCCGCGGCCGGCCGCCCTCCAGCACCGCGTATTGCACCGACGCATCCCCGTCATTGGGCGGCAGGCCGATGGCGCCGGCGTTGATCCACGGCCGCCCCGCCACGTCACGGATCCAGCCGATGCCGGAATGCCCGGAGATCACGCCGTCCACCGGCCCGGTCACGGCCTCGATCAACGCCCATTCGGCGGCCAGCTCCGCCTCCGGCGTCACCGACCACAAGAACCGGTTCACGGCCGAGGCCGCCCCGTGCACCACCGCCCAGCGCCGCCCGTCATTCCGGAAAACCGCCCAGCCGGGCAGCCCCCCCATCCATTCCCGCGCCTCCGCCCCCACCTGAGCGTCGGCATGGGCGAACCAGGCGTCGGCCATCACGGCGCAGGCCGCGCCCTCGTCGAAGCCGCAGCCGCAATCGGGACCGCCCGCGGCCAGCGACATCTCCATATTTCCCGCGATCACCCGCGCGCCCGAGGCGCGCACGGCGGCCACCGTCGCCGCAGGATCCCCGCAATAGGCGGCGAGATCGCCCGTGCAGATCAACCCGCCTGCGCCCAGGCGCCCGGCCGCCGCGACCATCGCCTGCGTCGCCTGCAGGTTGGAGCACGGGCCCCCGAACAGAACCACCGGCCCGGAGATCACCCCCCAATCCGCGACGTCCCCCGCCGCAAGCCCGTTTTCGCCTGACAATTCCGTCATGCCGCCCCTCTCGTCCCGCGTCGCGCCCTTGCCCGGACATCGCCCGCGCCTCATAAGAGGGGGCGACCGTCCCCCATGCAAGGAGCGCAGAGCCCCGTGACGCCCGACGCCACGACCTCCGCCCAGATCGCCGTATCCGCCCCCGATCCGACCCTGGCTGACCCGACCGTGATCGACCGCGCCGCCGCGTGGTTCGGCGGCCTGTTCGCGGCCTCCGCTCAGTCGGAAGGCGCGGCCCCCCCCGCAGCGCCGGACGCCGGCGCCACTCTGCTCGGCGCGCCCGCGGAGGCGCTGTGGCTGGGGCTCGCCATCCTGGTGCTTCTGGTGATCTCCGCCTTCTTCTCCGGCTCCGAGACCGCGCTGACCGCCTCCTCGCGCGCCAAGCTGCACGGGCTCGCCGACCGCGGCTCGCGCGGGGCGGCTGCGGCGCTGGCGCTGAAGGAGGACGGGGAGCGTCTGATCGGCGCGATCCTGCTCGGCAACAACCTCGCGAACATCCTCGGCACCTCGCTCGCCACCATGTTCTTCACCATCCTGGTGGGAGAGAACGGGGTGGCGGTCGCGACCATCGCGATGACCGCGCTGGTGGTGATCTTCTCCGAGATCGCGCCGAAGAACTACGCCATCTCCGCGCCGGAGCGGGCGGCGACCCTCGTCTCCCGCCCGATCTCGGTGATCGTGCGGATCTTCGCGCCGGTGGTGGCGACGATCACCAGGCTGGTGCGCCTGTTCCTTCGGATCTTCGGGGTCAACATGGATCCGGAGACCCATGTGCTGGCGCTCGACGAAATCCGCGGCGCCATCGACCTGCACCATTTCGAGGGCGCGGTGCAGAAGGACGACCGCGACCGCCTGCTCGCCGCCCTCGACCTGGGCGAGCGCGAGGTCTCCGAGGTCATGCGCCATCGCCGCAACATCGAGACCATCGACGCGAGCCTGCCGGCGGACGAGATCCTCGCCTTCTGCCTCCAGTCCACCCATACCCGCATTCCGCTGTGGAAGGACGAGGCCGAGAACATCATCGGCGTGATCCACGCCAAGGACCTTCTGCGCGCCGTGCACCGGCTGACGGAGGCCTCGCCCGACGGCTGGAAGGGCGTGCGCGACCTCGACATCCTCGGCGTGGCGATGGAGCCGTGGTTCGTGCCCGACACCACCTCGCTCGACGAGCAGCTGCGGGCGTTCCTGAAGCGGCGGTCGCATTTCGCGCTGGTGGTGGACGAATACGGCACCCTTCAGGGCCTGATCACGCTGGAAGACATTCTCGAAGAGATCGTGGGCGACATCGCCGACGAGCATGACAGCGAGGTCGACGGCCTCACCCGCCTGCCCGACGGCTCGCTGCTGGTCGACGGCTCCACCACCATCCGCGACTTCAACCGCGCCACGGAATGGAGCCTGCCCGACGACGAGGCCAACACCGTCGCGGGCCTGGTGATCCACGAAGCGCAGGCGATCCCGAGCGCGGGGCAGATCTTCTCGTTCCACGGGGTGCGCTTCGAGGTGATCGAGCGTCGCCGCAACCAGATCACCCGCATCAAGCTCAAGCAGCTGGTTCGGGCCTGAGATGAAATCGCCGCGGCCCCTGGAGGGAACCGCGGCGATTTCGAGGACGGGTCGGGGGTCCGCTTATTCCGCGGCGGCGGTGTTCAGCACCTTCTCAGCCAGCTTGGTCAGCTTGTCGTCGGCCGCGTATTCCTGGTCCAGATTGGCCTGCAGCAGCGGCGCGGCGTCCTTGTAGCCAAGCTGCTTGGCCCAGGAGACCATGGTGCCGTAGCGGGTGATCTCGTAGTGCTCCACCGCCTGCGCGGACGCCGCGAGCCCTGCGTCGAGCGCTTCCGGCTCGGCCTCCGCCATGATGTCGCGGGCTTCGTCGAGAATGCCTTCGATGGCTTCGCAGCGCACGCCGCGCGGCTTCATGCCGAGCTGCTCGAAGATCGTCTCGAGGTTCTCGATATGGCCCTGCGTCTCCTCGGCGTGATCCTCGAAGGCTTTGCGCAGATCGCCGGACACCGCCTTGCGCGCCATCTTCGGCAGCGCCTTGAGCACCTGCTTCTCGGCGAAATAGATGTCGCGCAGGGTGTGTTTGAAAAGGTCGTCGAGGGTCTTGAGGGACATGTGGGAACTCCTGTTCCTGGCCCGAGGAGGGGACGCCATTCGCGATGGCCATGACGATGATCTGGCGCCGATTGCGGAGAAAAAGCGTCCGACTCCGGGTCGTTTCACGTCGCGCGAACCGGGCCCCCGTTCGGCCCCCCCTGCTCAGACCTCCCCCTTCTTCTCAGACCTCCCCCTCCTTCTCAGACCTCCTCGCGCACCTGGGCGTAGGTCAGCGCCGCGAAGATGCCGGTGCCCCCGATCACGTTGCCGGCCAGCGCCGGCGCGGTGTGGCGGACCAGCGCTTCGTAGAGGCCGATCTCGCCCAGCAGCGCCAGCATGAACAGCTTGGTCGAGCCCGCCACCACATGCGACATCTCCCCGACGCCGATCAGCCAGGTGACGATGACGATGATGACGATGGAGCCCGCCCCGTCGTGCCGCGGCAGGATCCAGACCATCGCCGCGATCAGGAACCCCGCGGGGATGCCGCGCACGAACTGCTCGGTCGGGGAATGCGAGGCGTAGGACCGCGCGATGTCGAGCGCGCCCTGGAACAGCTCCGGCGGCACGATGGCGAGCTCGGTCATCGTCGCCGCCGCCAGCGCGCAGCCCACCATGTTGGCGATCAGCACGATGGCCCAGAGCCGTGCGATGCAGCCCAGCGTGCCCAGCGTGGGATGCAGGAAGAAGGGCAGGATCGGCGTGATGGTGTTCTCGGTGAACAGCTGCATGCGCGCCTGCACCACGATCAGGAAGCCGATGCAGTAGCCGAAACACGCGACCAGCGGGCGCCAGGGCGCGTCGGGCAGGCTGGCATGCAGGATCCCTTCGGCCAGCACCGAGAGGCTGATGGCGAGGCCCGCGGCGACGCCTGACCACCACAGCGCGCTTTTGGGCCGGCCGAGCTCATGCATGCCCTGCCGCCGGATCGCCTCGTAGACGACCTCGGAGGGCGCGTCGGAATGCGCCTCGACCTGGCGCTGCCCTTCGGCGTCGAGATGGACTTCATCGGCGTCGTTGGCCATCGGCTGCTCCTTGCGGGTGGCGCAGGGTGGGCGCCGCAGGGGAGGATATGGCGTTTTTGTTGGCGACGGCGACTTTGGGCAGGCGGGGAAGGCCGACCCAGGCCCTGCGGCGCGGGCCTGCGCCGTCGCCAAGGTCTTGAGCGCCCCCTCGGCGCCTCCCTCTCCCTGCGCGCGGCGAAGGGAGCCGTCAGGAACATCCCCCCCGCGCCCGGACCCCTTCAATACATGAAATAACGCTGCGCCATCGGCAGGATCTCGGCGGGTTCGCAGGTCAGCAGCACGCCGTCGGCGCGGACCTCGTAGGTCTCGGGGTGCACTTCGATCTTCGGGCAATGGTCGTTCAGCCGCATGTCGGCCTTGCCGATCCCGCGCGTGCCCTTCACCGCCACCGTGTCCTTCGAAAGCCCCAGCGCCGCCCCGATGCCCGAGGCCTGCGCCGCCTCCGACACGAAGGTCACCGAGCCGCGCGACTGCGCGCCCCCGAACGCACCGAACATCGGGCGGGAATAGACCGGCTGCGGCGTGGGGATCGAGGCGTTGGGGTCGCCCATCTGCGCGCAGGCGATCATGCCGCCGACCAGCGTCATCTCCGGCTTCACCCCGAAGAAGGCCGGCGACCAAAGCACCAGGTCGGCGCGCTTGCCGACCTCGATCGACCCGATCTCGCGCGACATGCCATGCGCGACCGCGGGGTTGATGGTGTATTTGGCGATGTAGCGCTTGACCCGGACGTTGTCGTTGTCGCCGGTCTCCTCGGGCAGACGGCCGCGCTGGACCTTCATCTTGTGGGCGGTCTGCCAGGTGCGGATCAGCACTTCGCCGATGCGCCCCATCGCCTGGCTGTCGGACGCGATGATCGAGAACGCGCCCATGTCGTGCAGGATATCCTCGGCGGCGATGGTCTCGCGCCGGATGCGGCTTTCGGCGAAGGCCACATCCTCGGGGATCGATTTCGACAGGTGATGGCAGACCATCAGCATGTCGAGATGCTCGTCCAGCGTGTTGCGGGTGAACGGCCGGGTCGGGTTGGTCGAGGACGGGATCACATGCGGCTCGCCGCAGACCTTGATGATGTCGGGCGCATGGCCGCCGCCGGCGCCTTCGGTATGGAAGGCGTGGATGGTTCGGCCCTTGATGGCGGCGAGCGTGTTCTCCACGAAGCCGGATTCATTGAGCGTATCGGTGTGGATCATCACCTGCACGTCCATGTCGTCGGCCACCGACAGGCAGCAGTCGATGGCCCCGGGCGTGGTCCCCCAGTCCTCGTGCAGCTTCAGCGCGCAGGCGCCGGCGTCGACCATCTCCACCAGCGCCTCGGGGCGCGAGGCGTTGCCTTTGCCCGAGATCCCGAAATTGATCGGGAACGCGTCGAGCGCCTGCATCATGCGCCCGATATGCCAGGCCCCCGGCGTGCAGGTGGTGGCGAGCGTGCCATGGGCCGGGCCCGTGCCGCCGCCGAGCAAGGTGGTCACGCCCGAATGCAGCGCGTCGTCGATCTGCTGGGGGCAGATGAAATGGATATGGCTGTCGAAGCCGCCCGCGGTCAGGATCCGTCCCTCGCCGGCGATGACCTCGGTGCCCGGACCGATGATGATGGTCACGCCGGACTGCACATCGGGATTGCCGGCCTTGCCGATCGCCGCGATCCGCCCGTCGCGCAGACCGACATCGGCCTTGTAGATGCCGGTATGGTCCACGATCAGCGCGTTGGTGATGACCGTGTCCACCGCCCCGCCGGCGCGGGTCGCCTGGCTTTGCCCCATGCCGTCGCGGATCACCTTGCCGCCGCCGAACTTCACCTCCTCGCCATAGGTGGTCATGTCGCGCTCGACCTCGATCACCAGCTCGGTATCGGCCAGCCGCAGCCGGTCGCCGGTGGTGGGGCCGAACATGGCGGCGTAGGCGGGACGGGAGATGCGGGCGGGCATGGCGGGTCTCCGGGGATCAGGCGGCGGAACGGGGCGCGGGGCGGGCGGAGGCGGACGTTTGGGCGCCGGAACCGCTTGCGGTCAGGCGATTTTCGCCATCGACGCGGCGGGGCGACGCAGGGTAAATTTCACGTGAGCCGGGGACGGAAACCCGGGCCATGGGAGAGAGGTGGCTATCTTGAAAGTCAGTCGAATTTTGGCGGCCGGGGCGCTGGCCGCCTCCGCCGTCTGGGGCGCCGCGAGCGCCCAGGCCGAAACCCGGGTCGAGCGCGGCGCCTACCTGGTCACCGCCGTCGCGGCCTGCGGCAACTGCCACACGCCGTTCGGGCCGCAGGGCCTCGACATGGACCATGCGCTCGGCGGCAGGCTCGTCGAAGACAACCCCGCCTTCACCGCCTACGCGCCCAACATCACCCCGCACATGACCGACGGCATCGGCGCCTGGACGGATGCGGAGCTGAAACGCGCGATCCGCGAAGGCGTGCGCCCCGACGGCTCGATCATCGGGCCGCCGATGCCCATCGGGCTCTATCGCGGGCTCGCCGATGCGGATCTCGACGCGATGATCGCCTATCTGCGCACGGTCCCGGCGGTAGCGGGGACCACGCCCAAATCCGAATACCGCATCCCCCTGCCCCCGAGCTACGGGCCCCCGGTCGCGCAGGTCGCGGCGCCCGAGCGGGGCCCGACCGCCGCCTACGGCGCCTATCTGGCGGGGCCGGTGGCCCATTGCCTCGAATGCCACACCACCTTCGGGCCGCAGGGGCCGATGATGGACACCCATCTCGGCGCGGGCGGCAACGCATGGCATGGGCCCTGGGGCGTGAGCGTCTCGGCCAACCTGACCAGCTCGCAGGACGGGCTCGCGGGCTATTCCGACGCCGAGATCGACGCGATGATCCGCCACGGCAAACGCACGGACGGCGAGGCGATGTTCCCGCCGATGGGCTATGGCTTCTACGCGCAGATGACCGACGACGACGCGCGCGCGATCATCGCCTTCCTGCGCACGCTGCCGCCGCTGCCCGACCCAAACTGAGGGGGCCGGCGCGGGCGAGGGGGCGGTCGCGGCCGCCCTCAATCCCGGTCCCCCCCGGCATCGCCATCCGCGCCGCCATGGGAGTCGCCCGAGCCGCTGTCGGTCGTCCCGTGCCAGCGATTGTCCTTGCGCGGCCCGATCCGGGCCCGGCGCAGCTTGCCGATCAGGTGCAGGCAGATCGCGCCGGTCAGGAACAGCGCCAGGCCCCAGGCGTTCATCGTCGCCTCGAACTCGGTGGCGAGCGGCCGACCGTTCATCGAGGACGTCGCCAGCGCCAGCCCGTAGCCCACCAGCGGGGCCAGCGCCAGGGCCGCGAGCCCGCCGGCCAGCACCCCCCGGCGCCCGCCCAGCAGGCGCAGGCCCAGATGCGGGCCCTGCCAGGCCATCAGCCCCATCATCGCCAGCGCCAGCATCACGGTCATGCGCCGAGCCCCAGCTGGCGCAGCCGCGGCTTGTGGCGGCGACGGTAGAGCACGCGCGCCCAGCTCGCGAAGACGCGGCTCAGGATCCCGGCGTCGATCACGATCCGGTCGAGCAGCCGGCAGCCGTCTTCCGTCTCCTCCACCCGCATCTCATGGTCCCAGGACTTCACGCCGGCCCCATGCTCGCGGCTGATCATCACCCGGCGGACGTCGTCGCATTCCAGGATCTCGATCACGTAGGGCTTGGCCGGCAGCAGCCCGAAGGCCGAAACCCCGATCTCCAGCCGCTGGCCTGCTTCGAACCGCCCCTCGGGCAGGCCGATCTGGGTGACCATGCCGCGGTTCGCCTCGCCCAGCTTGCGCCAGTCGATCGCCACGCCCCAGAGCAGCTCCGGGGCGACCGGATAGTCATGCACGGACAGGACCACGCGCGGCGCGCAGGAGGCGTGAAGGGCCATGGGTCAGAGCGCTCCCATGACTTTCCGGTTGAAGCCCCAGACCTGGCGGGCGCCGCCATAGGGCACCAGCGTCACGTCGCGGGTCTGGCCCGGCTCGAACCGCACCGCAGTGCCCGCGGCGATGTCGAGCCGCATGCCATGCGCCGCCGCCCGGTCGAAATCGAGCGCGGGGTTGGTCTCGGCGAAATGGTAGTGCGAGCCGACCTGCACCGGCCGGTCGCCGGTGTTGGAGACGACGAGGCTCACGGTCTCGGCCCCCGCGTTCAGCTCGATCTCGCCCGCGGCGGGAAACAGCTCTCCGGGGATCATCGCGCCGCCCTCCGCGCGGCCCAGATCGCGGCGACGGCGAGCGAGACCAGCGCCGCCGTCTCGATGCCATGGGGGTGGGAATGGCCTTCCGGACCGCCATGCGCGAAGGCGACGGCGGGGACGAGCAGGGCGCTCAGGGCGGCGGCGACGCGGAGGGTCATCTCGGCAGGTCTCCTCGGAAGGTCAGGCGGGTCGCAAGCGGGCGGGGGCTCAGCGGATCGGGTGGTGGACGGTCACCAGTTTGGTGCCGTCGGGAAAGGTGGCCTCGACCTGCACTTCGTGGATCATCTCGGGGATGCCCTCCATGCACTGCTCGGCGGTGATCACGCCGGCGCCGGCCTGCATCAGGTCGGCCACCGTGCGCCCGTCGCGCGCGCCCTCCACCACGAAGTCGGAGATCAGGGCGATCGCCTCGGGGTGGTTCAGCTTCACGCCGCGCGCGAGGCGCCCGCGGGCGACCATGGCGGCGAGCGACACCAGCAGCTTGTCCTTTTCGCGCGGGGTCAGGTTCATGGGCGGCTCCTCACATGGTCCAGACGCGCGGCATCGGGCCGGCGCGGAAACGGCCGAGAACGGCGATGAGCGCGCGGCGCAGCGCACGGCCGTCGCGGGCGATGAAACGGGCGGTCAGCAGGTGATCGAGCGCGGAGGCGCCGGCCTCCACCCCCTCATGCCCTGTCAGCAGGGCGCGCAGCTCGGCCAGGCGGGCGGGCGCGTCGGGGGCGGCGTGGACCAGGGTGGCCGCGGCGATGCCTCCATCGAGGCACGCGGGGCGCGCGGCGATGTCGGCGACGGGCCCGACCAGGCGCAGGGCGTCGGCCCAGACGAGCTCGCCGCCGATGCGCAGGCGCCACTGGTCGCGCAGCGCCGCCTCGCGCACCGTCTCGCCCATCGCGGCGCGGCCGAGGATCAGCGGCTCGATCCCGGTGAACGTCGCGGAGGGGTCGAGATCGACCTCCAGCCTGCGCCGCAGCGCGCCGCCGTCGAAGAGGATGGTCTCCTGCGGCAGCCAGTCGAGCGTGGCGCCCGGCCCGGCGGTCAGGCGGGTGACCACCTGCGCCTCCTCGCCCGGATGGGCGCGGTAGATGCGTTCCGCCGCCTGGGTGGAGAGGGTGAGGGACGCGCCCTCCCCCGCCTCCGCCGCCCATTGAAACCGGTCGCCGCCGGTCAGCCCGCCGGCGGTGTTGAGCAGCACCGCCTCGAACCCCTCGCCCGGCACGTCCGGCGCCAGGATCTTGGCCGAGCCGCGCTGATAGAGATCGCGCAGCCGGCTGCGCCCCCGGGCGATGCGCACCGCGACCCGGCCCTCGCCTTCGGCCCGCGGCTGCGCGGCGCCCGGGGCCGCGCGCCGCAAAGGCGCCGGGGCTGCGGCGGCCGGGGTCTCGGGCAAGGCTCGGGCGGCGTCCAGCATCGGGCTCCGGAGGGTCTGCGGGATGAGCGGGGCGGCGCGCGCCCCCTGCGGTTCATGATTGACGACCGTCACGATGGCGCGAAGCCCCTGAGCGCGCAAGTCCCGGCGGGCCGGGTCGCGCCGCCCCTCCCCCGCAAGGGCCGCGGCGGGCCGACGCGGCCCGGCGAGGGCGCCCCGCCCCGAGTTTTCGCCGAAGCGCCACCGGACCGCCCCCGGATCGCCGAAGCAGGCGCCGCCCCTCGCCCCCTGCCCCTCCGGCGCCCTGC
>NZ_JBSRTQ010000037.1:0-30932 GCF_055129145.1 Albimonas sp.
GGTCGGGCCGCGCTAAAAACCTCCCCTCCCGGGGATCCAGTCGGTGCCGGCGAGCGGCACGCGCGCCATCGCCGCCGCCTCCAGGGTCAGGGCGCAGAGATCCTCCGGCTCGAGATTCGCGAGCCGCGATTTCCCGCAGGCCCGCGCGATGGTCTGCGCCTCCAGCGTCATGACCTTCAGGTAATTCGCGAGCCTGCGCCCCGCCGCCGCCGGATCGAGCCGGGCGGCGAGCGCGGGGTCCTGCGTGGTGATCCCCGCCGGATCGCGCCCCTCATGCCAGTCGTCATAGGCGCCCGGCACGGTGCCGAGATCGGCGTAATCCTCCGTCCAGCGCGGGTCGTTGTCGCCCAGCGCCACCAGCGCCGCGGTCCCGATCGACACCGCATCCGCCCCCAGCGCCAGCGCCTTCGCCACATCCGCCCCGTTGCGGATGCCGCCCGAGACGATGAGCTGCACTTTCCGGTGCATGCCGAGATCCTGCAGCGCCTGAACCGCCGGCCGGATGCAGGCGAGCGTCGGCAGGCCGACATGCTCGATGAACACCTCCTGCGTCGCCGCTGTGCCCCCCTGCATCCCGTCCAGCACCACCACATCCGCGCCGGCCTTCACGGCGAGCGCCACGTCGTAATAGGGCCGCGAGCCGCCGACCTTCACATAGATCGGCTTCTCCCAATCGGTGATCTCGCGCAGCTCGCCGATCTTGATCTCCAGATCATCCGGCCCGGTCCAGTCGGGGTGCCGACAGGCGGAGCGCTGGTCGATCCCCTCCGGCAAGTCCCGCATCCCCGCCACGCGCGCCGAGATCTTCTGGCCGAGCAGCATCCCCCCGCCGCCCGGCTTCGCGCCCTGACCGATGACGATCTCGATCGCGTCCGCCCGGCGCAGGTCGCGCGGGTTCATCCCGTAGCGGGACGGCAGATACTGATAGACGAGGATCTCCGAATGCCCCCGCTCCTCCTCCGTCATCCCGCCGTCGCCGGTCGTGGTGGACGTGCCGGCGGCCGAGGCCCCGCGGCCCAGAGCCTCCTTGGCCTGACCGGACAGCGAGCCGAAGGACATGCCCGCAATGGTGATCGGGATCTTCAGGTGGATCGGCTTCGACGCGAAGCGGTCGCCCAGCACGACGTCGGTTGCGCAGCGCTCGCGATACCCCTCCAGCGGGTAGCGCGAGACGGAGGCGCCGAGGAACAGCAGGTCGTCGAAATGCGGCAGGGCGCGCTTCGCGCCGGCTCCGCGGATGTCGTAAATGCCGGTCGCGGCGGCGCGGCGGATCTCCGACAGGGTGTAGTCGTCGAAGGTCGCGGACTTGCGGGGATGGGTTCGGGTCATGTCATCGGCCCTCAATAGGCGTCCGCGTTGTCGACGTCGAAATGGTAGAGCTTGCGGGCGGACCCGTAGCGGCGGAATGCGCCCGGATCGGCCTCGATCCCGGCGTCGGCCAGCAGCCCCGCCACCTCGGCGCGATGTTCGTCGCGCATCGGCTTCTCCACGCAGTCGGCGCCCAGGCTTTTCACGGTCCCGCGCACGTAGATCCGCGCCTCGTAGATCGAATCCCCCAGCGCCTCGCCCGCATCGCCCAGCACGACCATGCGGCCCGACTGGGCCATGAAGGCCGACATGTGCCCGATGGACCCGCCGACCACGATGTCGAGGCCCTTGAGCGAGATCCCGCAGCGCGACGCCGCCGAGCCGCGGATCACCAGCAAGCCGCCATGCCCCGTCGCGCCCGCGTATTGGGAGGCGTCGCCCTCCACCACCACGCGCCCGCCCATCATGTTCTCGGCAACCCCTGGCCCGGCCGAGCCATGCACCGTGATCGCCCCGGCCTCGTTCATGCCGCCGCAATAATAGCCGACGGAGCCCATCACCTCGATCTCGCAGGGCTTTTCGACCCCCACCGCCACCGAGTGCGCCCCGCGCGGGTTCAGCACTTCGAACCGGCCGTTGTCCGCGGCGTCGGGCAGGGCGTGCAGCGCGGCGTTCAGCGCGCGCAGCGGCTGGGAAGCAAGATCGAAGACCGGCATCTCAGCGCTCCCAGAAATAGACGGTGGCGGGCTCGGGCTCCCACACCCGGGCGGCCTCGATCCCCGGCAGCCCGGTCAGCGCCCGGTATTCGGACCCGAAGGCCACCCACTGGTCGGTCTCGGCCAAGACCGCCGGCTTGCAGGCGATGGGGTCGCGCAGCACGCCGAACCCCGACTTGGTCCCCACCACGAAGGTGTAAAACCCGTCGAGCCCGGTCAGCGCATCGTCCAGCGCCTGACCCAGGGAACGCCCCGCGCCCATGCGCGCGGTCAGCCACGCGGCGGCGACTTCCGAGTCATTCTCCGTCTCGAACCGCACCCCCTCGCGGATCATCTCGCGCCGCAGGTTGTTGTGGTTCGACAGCGAGCCGTTATGCACCAGGCACTGGTCCGGCCCGGTGGAGAACGGATGCGCGCCCAGCGTCGTCACCGCGCTTTCGGTCGCCATCCGCGTATGCCCGACCCCGTGCGAGCCCGCCATGGCGCGGATCCCGAAGCGGTCGACCACCGCGGCCGGCAGCCCGACTTCCTTGAAGATCTCCACCGCCTCGCCGGCCCCCGTGACGCGAATGCGGCCCAGGCTTTCGGCCGCCGCGCGCGCCTCCGCCATCCGCGAAAAATCCACCGACACCACCGCATGCGTGCTCTTGCGCGCCACGCCCGCGTCGAAAGCGGCCATCGCCGCCTCCAGCGCCGGGAAGTCCGCATCCGGCGCATCCGACTGCACGGTGATCCGCGCGCGGCCCGGCGCCGAGGCGCCATAGATCGCGATTCCGGCGCTGTCCGGCCCGCGGTCGGTCATCGTGACCAGCATGTCGGAGAGGAGCGCGCCGAGCCGCGGCTCCAGCGTCCGGTCCTTCAGGAACAGTCCGACGATTCCGCACATGCCAGGGGCCTCCATGGGGCGATGCCAAGACGCTAGCCCGCGCCGCGCGAGGCCGCAACGGAGAGGAAACATGATTTCCCCGCAGGAAACGCGGCCGGGCGACGCAGCCCTATCGCGGCGGGCCGGGCTGCGGGTAGCAGATGATCGAGAGATAGCGGGCCGGCAGCCGCACCAGCACTTCCGGCCCGTGTGGCGCGTCCGCCTCGAAATACAGGCTGTCGCCCGGCCCCATGTCGTAGATGGTCTCGCCATGCCGATACCCCAGCTCCCCGTCGAGCATGTGGATGAACTCCATCCCCTCATGCCGGAAGCTCGGGAACACGTCCGAATCCGTGGTCAGCGTGATCAGATAGGGCTCGACCACCACGCCCGCCGAGGCGCCGTCCGCATGCCCCAGCAGCGTGTACTGGTGCCCGGCCCGCGTCCCCCGCCGCTCCACGTCCACCCCCTCGCCGGCCTTCACATGCATCGCGCCGCGCGGCTCGTCATAACGCCGGAAGAGCCCGGTCAGCGGCACGCCGAGCCCCCGCGCCAAGGCCTGCAAGGTCGACAAGGACGGCGAGATGTTCCCGTTCTCGATCTTCGAAAGCATCCCCGGCGAGATCCCGGTCGCCGCCGCCAGATCGGTCATCGCCACGCCCAGCTTGGTGCGCAGCGTGCGGACCTCGTGCCCGATGGCCGTCTCAAGCCGGTTCTCCCTGGCCTCGCGCGGGGCGTGGGGGTCCTGGTTGAGGCCGGGGGGGCGGGCCATGGCGGTCATCCTCGTGGTCTGGCTTTCTCCTCGGTACCGGAATTTTCCCCCGGCGCAAGCGCAGCGGCCCGGGCGTCCCGCGGCGCGACGCCGAACGCCTCGCGATGCGCCCGCGCGAAATGGGAGGCGGAGGAAAACCCCGCCGCATGGGCGATCTCGGCCACCGAAAGCGGGCTCTGCGCCAGCAGCCGCCGCGCATGGGCGAGCCGGAGCCCCCGATGCGCGGCCCGCGGGGTGGTGCCCAGATGGTCGCGGAACAGCCGATCCAGCTGCCGCGGCCCCACGCCGGCCAACCGCGCCAGCGCGGCGCGGGGCGCGGGCGCGTCCAGGCTCGCCTCCAGTTTTTCGAGCGCCGCCAGCAGCCCCGGATGGTTCACCCCCCACCGCTCGGCGAGGCCGCCTCGCTGCGGGGCCGCGGGGGCCGCGACCTCCGCGTGCAAGAACCAGTCGGAGACGCGGCGCGCGAAGGCCGCTCCCATCCGCTCCGCGATCAGCGCGTGCATCAGGTCCAGCGGCGCGACGCCGCCGCCGCAGGTGATCCGGTCGCGGTCGATCACGTAGCGGGTCTGGGTCGGCGTCAGGTCCGGGAACGCCTCCGCCAGCGCCGCGGCATGTTCCCAATGCAGGGTGAAATCCCGCCCTCCCAGAACGCCCGCCGCCGCCAGCAGCCATGCCCCGCCAGAGATCCCGCCCAGCCGAACCCCGTCCCGCGCCTGCCCCCGCAGGCAGGCATGGACGGCAGGCCACGCCCAGTCCGCCGGGCGCCCCCCCGCGCAGACCAGCAGCACCGAAAGCCCGGCGCCGCGCCCGGGCAGGGGGCCTGCGGGGATCAGCGCGCCCGAGGACGCCGCCACGCTCGCCCCGCCCCCCGGCCCGAAGGCGCGGACGCGGTAGATCTCCCGCCCGGCGATCAGGTTCGCGGCCCGCAGCGGCTCTGAGGCCGCCGCATAGGACATCAGCGCGAAGCCGGGGATCAGCAGGAAGCCCACCGTCTGAACGGCCCGGTCGCCGGGGCCGAGAGCGGGGCGGGAAGGGGAGGCGGCGCACATGTCCCCTTCATATCCGAAACCGTCTTTTTCATGCAATCGCCCGGCCCGCCGCCGCCCCATGATCCGCTCCAGCCGCCGCCGCCCCTCGGAGCCCCCCATGCGATACTCCGCGCTTCGCCTGGTCGCCGACGCCATACGCGGGACCCCACCCCGCGCGCCGGCCTGGCGTTCCCCCGAGCCCAAGGCCGCCTATGACGTGGTGATCGTGGGCGGCGGCGGCCACGGGCTCGCCACCGCCTGGCAGCTCGCCGCCCGCTACGGGATCGCCAATGTCGCGGTGCTGGAGAAGGGCTATGTCGGCTCCGGCAATGTCGGGCGCAACACGACGATCATCCGCTCCAACTACCTGCTGCCGGGCAACAACCCGTTCTACGAGCTATCGATGAAGCTGTGGGAGCGGCTGGAGCAGGACCTGAACTTCAACGCCATGGTCTCGCAGCGGGGCGTCGCCAACCTCTGGCACAGCGACGGCCAGCGCGACGCCTATCGCAGGCGGGGCAACGCCATGCGCCTGCACGGGGTCGACGCCGAGATGTGGGACGAGGCCCAGGTCCGCGCGAAAATGCCCTTCCTCGACTTCGAGAACGCCCGCTTTCCGGTCCGCGGCGCGCTGGTGCAGCCCCGCGGCGGCACGGTGCGCCATGACGCGGTCGCCTGGGGCTACGCCCGCGCCGCCTCGGCCCTGGGCGTCGACATCATCCCCCATTGCGAGGTCACCGCCATCCGCCGCGACGGCGAGACGGCGACGGGCGTCGAGACCACCCGCGGCGAGATCCGCTGCAAGCGCCTCGCGCTCGCCACCGCCGGCCATTCCTCGCGCACCGCGCAGATGGCGGGCCTTACCCTCCCCATCGAGTCCCACGTCCTGCAGGCCTTCGTGTCGGAGGGGCTCAAGCCGCTGATCCCCAACGTCATCACCTTCGGCGCCGGGCATTTCTACGTCAGCCAGTCCGACAAGGGCGGCCTCGTCTTCGGCGGGGACATCGACGGCTGGAACTCCTATGCGCAGCGCGGCGGGCTCGCGACGGTGGAACATGTGGTGGAGGCCGGCGTCTCCATGATCCCCGCGCTGTCCCGCGTGAAACTGCTGCGTGGCTGGGGCGGCGTGATGGACATGACCATGGACGGCTCCCCGATCATCGACCGGGCGCTGGACAACCTCTATCTGAACGCCGGCTGGTGCTATGGCGGCTTCAAGGCCACTCCCGCCTCCGGCCTATGCTTCGCGCATCTCATCGCCACGGGCGCGCCGCATCCGGCGGCCGAGGCCTACCGGCTCGACCGTTTCGCCCGCGGCGCGTTGCTTGACGAGAAGGGCGCCGGCCCCTTCCCCAACCTGCACTGAGGGGCTCCGGACCATGGCCAGCCTGATCGCCTGCCCCCATTGCGGCCCCCGCCCGCGCGAGGAGTTTTCGGTGCGCGGCGACGCCGCCCCGGTCCGCCCCGCGCCCGAGGCCCCGCAGGCCGACTGGCTCGCCTATCTCTACGCCCGCGAAAACCCGCGCGGGCGCCACCGCGAACACTGGCGCCATGCGGGCGGTTGCGGCCGCTGGCTGGTGGTGACCCGGGACACCGCCACCCATGAGGTCTTTTCGGTGGAGGACGTCGCGCCATGACCGCCCGTCGCCTCCCCTCCGGCGGCCGAATCGACCGCGCGCGCCCGCTCCGCTTCACCTTCGACGGCCACGGCTACCAGGGCTTCGCCGGCGACACCCTCGCCTCCGCCCTGCTGGCCGCGGGGCAGGACACGCTCGCCCGCTCCTTCAAATACCACCGCCGCCGCGGCCCCCTGACCGCCGGTTCCGCCGAGCCCAACGCGCTGGTCGCCACCGGAACCGGAGGCCGCCGCGAACCCAACGTCCGCGCCACCACAATCCCCCTGACCGAGGGCCTCGTCGCCGAAAGCCAGAACCGTTTTCCCAGCCTGCGCTTCGACCTCGGTTCCGTCGCCGGCCTCTTCGCCCCGCTGCTCGGCGCCGGTTTCTATTACAAGACCTTCATGTGGCCCCCGGCGTTCTGGGAGCGGGTCTACGAGCCCCTGATCCGCCGCGCCGCCGGCCTCGGTCGCGCCGGGACCGAGCCCGACCCCGATGCCTATGCGAAACGCTGGGCGCATTGCGACCTGCTGGTCATCGGGGCCGGCCCCGCCGGCATCGCCGCCGCCCTCACCGCCGCCGCCGCGGGGGCCAAGGTGATCCTGGCCGACGAGGGCGAGGCCCCCGGCGGCGGTCTCCTCGACCTGCCTGCGGGCGAGGGCCCCGACCCCACAGCTCTCCTCGCCTCCGGCGCGTTGCAGATCCTCCCCCGGACCACCGTCTTCGGCTGGTATGACGACAACGTCTTCGGCGCGCTCGAAACCGTCGCCAAACCCCTCCCCGCGCCGCCCCTCCCGGCCGAGCGTCTCTGGCGGATCGCCGCGCGCGAGGCGCTGCTCTGCGCCGGCGCCGACGAGCGGCCGCTGGTCTTCCCCGGCAACGACCTCCCCGGCATCGCGCTCGCCGGCGCCATGCGCCGTCACCTCAACCGCCACGCCGTGGCCCCCGGCGCCCGCGTCGCCGTCGTCACCAACGGGCCATCGGGCCACGCCCTGGCCCGGAACCTGGAGGCCGCGGGGGTCGAAGTCGCTCAAATCCTCTCCCTCGACCAGCCGGGGCAGGGCGCCACCCTCGCCGCGCTTGGCCGCCGCCGCCTCCGCGCCGTCGAGATCGACGGCAAACGCATCGAGGCCGACGCCCTCGCCATCTCCGGCGGCTGGAGCCCGCTGATCCAGCTCGCCTGCCAGCGCGGCGCCCGGCCCGAGTGGTCGGCCGAGCGCGCCGCCTTCCTCGTCCCCGACCAGCCGGGCCTTGCGCTGGCCGGCGCCGCCCGCGGCCTTTCGGGCATCGAGGCCTGCCTCGGCGACGGCGCCGCCGCGGCGGTCGCCGCGCTGACCCGCCTCGGGCTATCCGCCGAGCCCGCCTTCCCTCCGGCGCGCGAGGACACGGCCCCGCCGCCGCCACGCCTCCCGCTTTCCGCCCCGGGCCGGGCGGGCCTTCGAAAGGCCTTCGTCGACTTCCAGAACGACGTGACGCTCACCGACCTCGCGGCGGCCGAGGCCGAAGGCTATGGCGACCCCGAGCTCGCCAAGCGCTACACCACCGCCGGCATGGCCACCGATCAGGGCCGCACCTCCGGCGTCAACGCCGCCCTCGCGCTCGCCGCGCTGCGCGGCCTCCCCCCCGGCGCCGTCCCCCTCACCACCATGCGCCCGCCCTTCGCCCCGATCAGCCTCGGGGCGCTGGCCGGCCCGCACCGGGGCGCCCATTTCCAGCCCGTCCGCCGCACGCCGCTCCACGCCTGGTCCGCCGCCCGGGGCGCCGTCTTCGTCGAAACCGGCCAATGGCTCCGCCCCGCCTGGTTCCCCGCCCCCGGCGAGACCCATTGGCGCGTCAGCGCGGAACGCGAAGCCCGCGCCGTCCGCGCCGCCGCCGGCCTCTGCGACGTCTCCACCCTTGGCAAGATCGAGGTGCTTGGCCCCGACGCCGCCGCCTTCCTCGACCGGGTCTATTGCAACGGCATCGCCACGCTCCCCGTCGGCCGCGCCCGCTACGCCCTGATGCTGCGCGAGGATGGTCACGTGCTTGACGACGGCACGGTCGCCCGCCTCGCCCCCGACCGCTTCTTCGTCACCACGACCACCGCGGCCGCCGCCCCCGCCTTCGCGCATATGGAGTTCTGCGCCCAGGTCCTCTGGCCCGATCTCGACGTCCGCATGGCGTCGGTCACCGACCACTGGGCGCAGCTCGCCGTGGCCGGCCCCAATTCCCGCGCCATCCTCGGCCGGGTGGTGGACGCCGACCTCTCGGACGAGGCCTTCCCCTACATGGCCGCCGCCGAGGTCACGCTCTTCGGGGGCCGCCTCCCCGCTCGCCTCTATCGCCTGTCCTATTCCGGCGAGCGCGCCTACGAGATCGCCGTCCCCGCCGCCTGGGGCCCCGCCCTCGCCGACGCGCTGACCGAGGCCGCCGACGGCGCCCTCACCCCCTACGGCGCCGAGGCGCTGGCGATCCTGCGCATCGAAAAGGGCCACGTCACCCATGCCGAGATCAACGGCACGGCGACCGCCGCCGATCTCGGCCTCGGCCGCATGGCGCGCATGGAAAAACCGGATTTCATCGGCCGCGCCCTCCTCTCCCTCCCCGGCCTGACCGACCCCCGACGCTTGCAACTCTGCGGCCTGATCCCCCTCGACCCCGCCGGCGAGATCCGCGCCGGCGCCCACGTGCTGAACCAGGGCGAGGCCCCCACGCTCGAGGCCGACCAGGGCCACGTCACCTCCGCCACCCTCTCCCCCCATCTCGGCCACGCCATCGGGCTGGCGCTGGTCCGCGGCGGCGCCGCGCGCATGGGCGAGGCCGTCGCCGTCTGGGACGGCCTCGCCGGAACCACGACCCCCGCCCGCATCGTCGCGCCCGTCTTCCTCGACCCCGAGGGGGCCCGCCTCCGCGCCCCGGCCCCGCCCCCCGGCGCCCCCCTGCCGCCCCCCGCCCTCAATCCCACGCCCGCGCTGACGCTCGTCCCCGCCTCCTCCGGCCGCGCCGGCGCCCCCGGCCTGCGCCTGACCGCGCTGCCCGAGGGCCCCGTCCTCCACGTCTTCGCCGCCCCCGGGCGGCCCACGCCCCCCACCGGGTCCGCTGAAATCCCCTGTCCGGTCCGCTTCGCCGGCCCCGGCCGCTGGCTCGTCTTCGGCCCCCCCGGCCCCCTCCCCGAAGACGCCCTGACCACCGACGTCTCCGGCGCCTGGATCCGCCTGCGCATCGAGGGCCCCGCCGCCGCCGCGCTGCTCGCCGCCGGAACCGGCGCCCAACTCGACCCCGAGGCCTTCCCCGAGGGCCATTCCATCCTCACCCAATGGAACCACCACGTTCTCTCCCTCGCGCGCCTCGGCCCCGAGCGCTGGGAGATCGCCGTCACCCGCTCCCGCGCCCTCGACCTCTGGCACGCCCTCCTCGCCGCCGGCGCCGAGTTCGGCCTGGAGGTCGCCGCCCCGCCCCCCTGACCGGCGCCCCTTTCGCGCCCCGCCTCTCCCGCGCGTCGGGTGGTCTCGTCATGCCCCGCTCCCGCGTGCCGGGTCTTCGACGGCCCCTGCTTCGCCGCTGGCGTCGCAATCCGGGGGCGGGGCCGCGCCGCTCTTCTCGCCAACGTCGTTGCCGCCGCTCGCCGCGTTGCGCGACAGCGCCCCGCCGCCTCCCCCGCGACGACGCGCGCCGTGGGAAGGGTTTCGTCGGGGCGGCCGGCGCCGCATCATCGCGCAACGCCCCGCGCGCCCTCCGCGTCCGGACCAGCCCAAGGACCGTTCCGACCCATGAAGACGCTCCGCGCCCTCGCATCGCTCCGCCGGATCGACGCCGTCTCCCGTCTCGCCGCCCGGGGCGGGGCGCTGGCGCTGGCGGGGATGGTCGCGCTGCTGGGAGGGCAGGCGGCGCTGCGTCTCCTCGGGGGCGAGCGCGCGGCCTGGAGCGTCGAGCTCGTCTGGATGGCGATGGCGGCGGCGTTCCTGCTCGGCCTTGGCCAGGCCGTGCGCGTCGACCGGTTCGCCGGCGCCGCCCTTCTCCCCGCCCGCCTTGGCGCCCGGATCCGCGGCGCGGTGGAACTCTGCGCCCTCGCGCCGCTCTGCGCCGGGGCGGCCTGGTTCGGCTGGGACCGGGCGATCTTCGCCTTCCTCCACGACCGGGTCGATCCGATCTCCGACTGGGGGCCGAAGCTGTGGCCGTTCCTGACGCTGCTCGCCGTCGGGCTGACCCTGTTCGCGCTGCAGCTCGGGGCCGACGGGCTGCGCCGGATCCTCGGCCATGCCGATGCGCCGGGGGCGGGCGGCGCCGGGCGGAGGGACCGGGCGTGACCGACCTCGTCGCCCCCCTGATGATCCCCGCTCTGCTGGCGCTGACCCTCGCGGGCGCGCCGGTCGCCTATGCGCTGCTGGTCGCCGCCGCCGCCGGCTCCGCCGTGATCTTCGGCGACAATCTCTTCCAGCTGCTGCACCGGACGGTCGAGACCTCCGCCTCCGCCTACGCGCTGACCGCCGCGCCGCCCTTTCTGCTGATGGCCGCGATCCTGCGCCGGGCATTCCCGGGCGCGACGTTTCCGGCGGCGCCGTCGCTGGCGGCGGCGGTGGTCTACGCCTCCGTCGCGGGGCTGGGCGCGCCGGCCACGGCGGCGGGGCTGATCGGGCCCGTGGCGATCCTTGCGGCGCTGCATTCCTGGCGGAACCCGCCGCGGGGGCCGACCCCGCTCGCCCCCGCGCTCCTGATCGTCGCCGTGCTGGTCCTGATGCTGGGCCGCCTCGTCTCCCCGGCCGAGGCCGGGGCGCTGGGCGCGCTCGCCGCCGCCGGGCTGGCCTTCGCCTTCGGCCCCGGTCCCCGGCTTTCCACCCTGGCCGAGGCGGCGCTCGACACCGCGACGCTTCTGCTCACGCTCTGCGCCGGGCTGTTCTTCGCGGGCGTGTTCATCGCCGCGGGGGGCGGGACGATGGTTGCGGATCTGGCGGGGGGGACGCGCGGCCTCGTCGTCCTCGGTCTCGTCGCCGTGGCGCTGGTCTCGCTCGCGGTCGGGCCGGTCGCCGCGATGCTGGTCTGCGCCCCGATCCTCGCGCCGCTGGTCCGCGGGGGGGGGGCGGACCCCGTGTGGTTCGCCGCCCTCTTCCTGCTCGCCGCTCAGGCGGGCGCGCTCATCGACCCGCGCGCCCCCCGCGCCTCCCTCCTCCCCGCCGCCGCGCAGATCGCCGTCATCGCCGCCGCAGCCCTTCTCCCCGCGCTCGTCACCTGGGCGCCGGACCTCCTCGGCAGGCGCTGAGGCCTTTCCGCAGGGTGGATGCGCCGTCCGGCCCTCGACGCCTCCGCCCGCCGCGTGCAACACATCATCCGGGCGCTCGGCCCATAGCCATCGAGGGATGCGGGATGGATACGGACGTCGCGATCATCGGGGCCGGGATCATCGGCGTCACGGCCGCCTTCCGCCTGCAGGAGGCCGGGCTGCGCGTGACCCTGATCGAGCGGAACGGCGTCGGCCGGGGCGCGAGCTTCGGCAACGCCGGCGCGCTCGCCTTCGACGATATCGAGCCGCTGGCCTCGCCCGGCGCGCTGCGTCGCGCGCCGCGCTGGCTGGTCGACCCGCTCGGCCCCCTGTCGCTGCCCCCCGCCTATCTGCCCGCCATCGCGCCCTGGCTCTGGCGCTTCTTCCGCGCCGCGCGCCCCGCCACCTATGCGAAGGGCCGCGAGACCCATGCCGGCATGATGCGCCTGGCGTCCGCCGAGAGCGCGTCGCTGGTCGCCGCCGCCGATCTCGGCCACATGATCCGCGCCGAGGGGGCGCTGGAGCTTTACGAGGACCGCGCCGCCTTCGACGCCGCACGCCCCGTCTGGGAGGCGCGCCGCGACCACGGCATCGAGCACCGGATCCTCGACCGCGACGCGATCGAGGCCCTGCAGCCCGGCCTCGCCCCCGAATTCGCCCAGGGCGCCTTCATGCCCGGCTGGCGGGCGGTGTCGGACCCGTTCGACTACACCCGCGCGCTCGCCGCCGCCGCCATGGCCCGCGGCGCCGAAGTGCGAAAGGGCGAGGCCGAGGCGGTGATCCCCGATGGCGAGACCGTCTCCGTCCGCCTGACCTCCGGCGGAACCGTCGCCGCGCGAAAAGTGCTGATCGCCGCCGGGGCCTGGTCGAAGCGCCTCGTCGAACCTCTCGGCGAGACCGCACCGCTGGAGACGGAGCGCGGCTACAACACCACCCTCCCCCCCGGCGCCTTCGATCTGCGCCAGCACATCACCTTCTCCGCCCACGGTTTCGTAGTTTCGCGCCTCACCTCCGGCATCCGGGTCGGCGGCGCGGTGGAACTGGCCGGGCTGAAGCGCCCCCCCGACTTCCGCCGGGCGCAGGCGATGCTGGCCAAGGCGAAACGCTTCCTCCCCGGCCTCGAAACCGAGGGCGGGACCCAGTGGATGGGGTTTCGGCCTTCCATGCCCGACTCGGTCCCCGCCATCGGGGCCGTCCGGCGCGACCCCCGCGTGCTCTACGCCTTCGGGCACGGGCATCTGGGCATGACCCAGTCGTCGGGCACCGCCCGCCTGGTCGCCGACCTGGCGCTGGGCCGGGCCCCGGCGCTCGATCTCGCGCCGTTCTCCCTCGCCCGCTTCGCCTGAGGCCCCCATGCGCCACGCGTTCTTCTGCCTCGACGGGCACACCTGCGGCAATCCGGTGCGGCTGGTGGCCGGCGGCGGCCCGATCCTGGCCGGCGAGACCATGCTGGAGAAGCGCGCCGACTTCCTCGCGCATCATGACTGGATCCGCCGCGGCCTGATGTTCGAGCCGCGCGGCCATGACATGATGTCGGGCGCGATCCTCTACCCCCCGACCCGGCCCGATTGCGACGTGGCGGTGCTCTATATCGAGACGTCGGGCTGCCTGCCGATGTGCGGTCACGGAACCATCGGGACGGTGACCATGGCGCTCGAACACGGGCTGGTCACGCCGCGCGAGCCCGGGACCTTGCGCCTCGACACCCCCGCCGGCGTGGTGGTGGTCCGCTACCGGCAGGCGGACGGCTTCATCGAAGAAGTCCGCCTCACCAACGTTCCCGCCTATCTGCATGCGGAGGGCATCGCGGTCGACCATCCCGCGCTGGGCCGCCTCACCGTCGACGTGGCCTATGGCGGCAATTTCTACGCCATCGTCGACCCGCAGCCGAATTTCCGCGACATGGCTGATTTCACCGCCGGAGAGCTCATCGCCCACTCGGCCCCGCTGCGCGCCGCGCTGAACCAGGCGCATGACTTCGTCCACCCCGAGGCGCCCGCGATCCGCGGCCTGTCGCATATCCTGTGGACCGGGGCGCCCCTCGCCCGCGATTCCACCGCGCGCAACGCGGTCTTCTACGGCGACAAGGCCATCGACCGCAGCCCCTGCGGGACCGGCACCTCCGCTCGCATGGCGCAATGGGCGGCGCAGGGGCGGCTCGCCCCCGGCGAGGATTTCGTGCACGAGAGCATCATCGGCTCCCGCTTCCATGGCCGGATCGAGGCGGCGGCCGAGGTGGCGGGGCGCCCGGCCATCGTGCCTTCGGTCGCAGGCTGGGCTCGCCTAACGGGAATAAATACTATCTTTATTGACGACCGCGACCCCTATGCCCACGGATTCCAGGTTGTCTGAACGCGTCCCCGATCCCACCTCTTCCCCGCCCATGGCCCCTGCCCGATGATCGACATCGTCGCGGAGCGGGACGCCTATCTCGCCGACCATCCCGAACGCCCGGTCACCATCGGCGGCCGGCGCTGGGGGATGATCGAAACCCCGCCGCCCGCCTCCGCCGACGCCGCCGCCGACGCTCCCCCCAAGACCCTGCTGCTGCTGCCCGGCACGCTGGGGCGCGCCGATATCCTGTGGCGGGTGATGGCGCGGCTCGAGGGGCGGGCGCGGCTGATCTCGGTCACCTATCCCGCCACCCATGATCTCACGGTCTGGTGCGACGACCTGGTGCGGCTGCTGGACCGGGTCGGGGCGGACCGCGCCTCGGTCTTCGGCGCCTCGCTCGGCGGGTTCGTGGCGCAGCATCTCGCCGCGCGCCGCCCGGACCGGATCGAGCGTCTGGTGGCGGCCAGCACCATCGCCTCGGTCGGGTTCCTCGCCGATCTGCGGCCCTTCGCAGGCGACCCGATGTCCACGCCGATGACCGCGGTGCGCGAGGGCTTCGGCCGCGGACTGCAGGGCTGGGCGGTGCGCCACCCCTCCCAGGCCGACGTGGTGGCGCTGCTGCTGGCCGAGATCCGCGGCCGAATCCCCGCCCGCCTGATGCGCGCCCGCCTGATGGCGCTGCGCCACGCGCCGCCGCCGCCGCCGCAGAGCCTGCCGGCGGAGGCGATATCGGTGATCGAGGCCGAGGACGACCCGGTGCTGCCCGCCGTCCGGCGCGAGGAGCTGCGCGCCCAGCTGCGCCCCGGCGTCATCTACCGCTTCGCCGAGGGCGGGCATCACGCCTTCATCATGCGCCCCGCCCTCTACGCCGCCGCGATGGCCGAGGGGTTGGGCCTCGATCCTCCCGGCGCCGGCCCCTGGGGGACGGGGGCGCTCCGGGTCCGCTAGGGGGGGACGGGTCCGGGCCTCGTCGCCTCGCGGCGACATCGTCCCGCCCGCCGTCCCCCCGCGCCGCCTCAGGCCGCCCCGATCAGGCGGCGTCCAGCCGGATCTCGCCGCCCTGCAGGAAGCAGGCCCGGTCGAAGAGCGCCAGGTCCAGCGGATTGGGCAGGCGGATGTCGGCCCGGTCCGGCACGGGTTTGCGCGCGGGATCATAGCGCCGGTCGATCTGGGAGAGGCAGGCGACGACGACCCCGCTGCGCGAAGCGAACCCCTTCAGCGCCGCCACCTGGGCGGAGAGCGGCGGGCGGGAGCGGGGCTGGTCGAGGATCTGCAGATAGTCGATCACCGCCACGTCGCCGGGGAACGCCCCGGACAGGCGCGCGATGACGTGGTCGGCGCAGATCTCGTCCGTGGCCTCGATGGAAAGTCCGCGGGGCAGGGCGGGAATGTAGGGGGGCAGGGCGGGGAGGCGGGCGCGGGTCTCCGCCTCGGTCCATTCCAGAGTGAAGAAGGCGGCGCGGCGGCCGGCGCGGGCGGCTTCGGCGGCGAGGGCGAGACCCAGCCGCGTCTTGCCCTGAAGCGGGCGGGCCGCGATCAGCGCGAGGTCGCCCGGTCGCAGGTCGGCGAGCAGGCGGGCGGCAGGGTCAGGCGCAGGCCGGGCGGCGGCGCGGGCGGCGAGCAGGCTCCACCCGGAAAACCCCTCTTCCCGCGCCACGGCATCGAGCGCCGCGTGCAGCGGCGCCCCGGTGCGGCGCGCCAACAGCCTGGCGCGGCGTTTCAGAACGTGGATCGGCGTCGAAACCATCGGAAACCTCCCGAGCCTGCGACGCATCCCCTCCTTCTGCGACGGCTCGACCGAGGGTCCAGGGACACCCGACGCCCTGCCTGCGAAGGCTTCCCCGACGGAGGGGGGAGGCCCGGGCCGGGCCGATCCGAAACCCTACCCTCCCCGCCCCGATCCGCGCAACGGGGAGGGTCGCCCCTCCCCGCGCCTCGTCAATCCAGCGGCAGCCGCTGACGCACCAGCGTGGTCCAGTAGGAGCAGCCGTAGGTCATCGCCTCGTCATTGAAGTCGTATTTCGGGTGATGCAGCCCGGCGCTCGGCCCGTTGCCGACGAAGATCATCGCGCCCGGCACCTCGTTGAGCATGAACGAGAAATCCTCGCCCCCCATCGCCGGGGACCAGGCGCGGTCCACCCGCCCCTCGCCCGCGACCTCGATGGCCGCCGCCGCCGCCCGCTCGGCCCCCGCCTCGGAATTCACCGTGACGGGGTACATGCGGATGTAGTCGAGCGTCGCCGTCGCGTCATAGGCGTCGGCGATCCCCTGCACGGCCTTGGCGAGCCGCTTCTCCACCATGCCGCGCACGCCCTCGTCCAGCGTGCGCACCGTCCCGGTCATCGAGATCGCCTGCGGGATCACGTTGAACGCGTCGCCGCCATGGATGGTGGTGATCGAGATCACCGCCGACTTCAGCGGGTCGAGGTTGCGCGACACGATCGACTGGATCGCCTGCACCAGCGCCGAGGTCGCCATCAGCGGATCGACGGTGTTGTGCGGGAAGGCCGCATGGCCCCCGACCCCCTCGATGGTGATCCGCACCTCGTCGACCGAGCCCATCAGCGGGCCCGCGCAGATCGCGAATTCGCCCAGCGGCAGGTCCGGCTTGTTGTGCATCCCGTAGACCTCGGCCAGCGGCCAGCGGGTCAGCATCCCGTCGTCGATCATCGCCTTGGCGCCGGCCCCGCCCTCTTCCGCCGGCTGGAAGATCACCATGACCGAGCCGTCGAAGGCCCGGCTTTCGGCCAGCGCCCGCGCCGCGCCCAGCAGCATGGTGGTGTGCCCGTCATGCCCGCAGGCATGCATCTTGCCGGGGATGGTCGAGGCCCACTCGGCCCCGGTCTCCTCCAGGATCGGCAGGGCGTCCATGTCGGCGCGCAGGCCGATCATCCTGCCCGATTTGTTGGACTGCCCGTGGATGATGCCCACCACGCCGGTGCGCCCGATCCCCTCCACCACTTCGTCCACGCCCGCCTCGCGCAGCGCGGCCGCGACCTTCGCCGCGGTGGCGTGCACGTCGTAGAGCAGTTCGGGATTGCGGTGCAGGTCGCGGCGGAATTCGGTCAGCTCCGGCAGCTGCTTCGACACCCAGTTTTCGACGGCCATGGGGTTCCCCTCAGGATTCTTCGGTTTCCATGCGGTAGCGGAAGTCGCAATGACTGGCGCCCTTCATGATGGTCTGGGTCCGGGTCAGCTTCATGTTCGGATTGTAGCCGATGCAGAAGTCGCCGTCGCGGTTGCACGACAGCAGATGCCCGATGTCGCCCAGCCCCATCTCCTTGTACATTTCCGAGTAGCGGCAGCGCACGACGTTGAAGTCGAGGTGCTCTTCATCGGCGCGCAGCGTCTCGATGCGCAGCGCATCCTCTTTCTGCCAGAGCGGCATGATGTCGGCGAAGTCCTTCAGGCTCGGCGTGTGGCCCAGCGCCTCGGCGAAGCCCTTGCCATGCTCGACGGCCGAGGCGGTGACCGCCTCGCCGATCAGCGCCTTGGCGTCGTCCTCGCCGTATTTGGCCTTCGCGGTCTCGTAGACGTGCTTGAGCACCAGCGCCTCGATGCGGCGACGCTCCAGAATCGGCATGTCGGTCATGGGTTCCTCCTCAGGTGGGGTCGTCTGCGGACTTCAGTCCAGCTTCGGTTCGGTGTGATCCTTGCGGCGCATCCAGGCGAGGTAATAGGGCGCGATCCGCCGCCCGATCCCGTGGAAGGGCAGGGGCTTTGGTGTCGTGACCGGCAGAGCCAGCTCGTCCACCGACACGCCCGCCACCGCCGCCGCCATCTCCCGCCCCATCGACACCGACAGCGCCACGCCGCGCCCGTTGCAGCCGATCCACGCCCAGCCATCGGGGCCGAGCTTGTGGACCCGCGGATAACGGTCCCAGGTCATGCCGATATAGCCGTTCCAGACATGGGTCATCTTCGGCTCGCCCATCTCGGGGAACGCCTCGCCCATGCGCTTCGCCGCGGTCGCCTTGACCCGCTCGCCGGCATTCCACGGCCCGATCACGGCGCCCCCGGTGATCAGCCGGTTGCGGGCGTCGTAGCGGAAGAAGCGCAGGTCGCCGCGCGTGTCCGACACCGCCTGGCGCCCCGGCAGGATCTTGGCGCGCAGGTTGTCGCCGAGCGGCTCCGTCGCCATCTGCCAGCTCAGCACCGGGACGACCGTGCGCGAGAGCTTGGGCGCCAGATCGGCGGTGATCAGGTCCGTGTAGGCATTCGTCGCCAGCACCAGCGCGCGGGCCTTGACCGAGCCCTCGGGCGTCCGCACCCGCCAGAACTCGCCCTCGCGCTTCCATTCGGTGACCGGGCTGTCCTCATGGATCACCGCGCCGTGGCGCTCGGCCGCCAGCGCCAGCCCGCGCGACAGGCCCAGCGGGTTCACATGGCCGCCGGTGGGGTTGTGCATGCCGCCATACCAGAAATCGGTGCCCAGCATGTCGGCGGCGGCCTTGCGGTCCAGCATCTCCGCCGGGAAGCCGTGACGCCGCCACGCCTCCACCCGCTTTTCCGACAGGCGCAGGCGGCCCGGCGAATGGGCGGGCTGGAACCAGCCGGTCTGCTCCGCCTCCGCCATTTCCATGATCCCCTCTTCGCGGGCGACCTGGAAGAGATAGTCGGCGGAGCCTCCGACAAGCCGCGCCAGCCGCGCGCCGGCGTCGCCGTATTTGGCGACCATGCCGTCGGGCTCGGCCGCGGTCAGGGTCGGGATCACCTGGCCGTTGTTGCGCCCGGACGCGCCCCAGCCGACCGCGTTCGCCTCCACCACCACCACGCCGATCCCCCGCCGCGCGAGGTGCAGCGCGGTGGAGAGGCCCGAGAACCCGGCCCCGATCACCACGGCGTCGGCCTCGACCTCGCCCTTCAGCTTGGGCGCGGGCGCGCGGGCGACGGCGGAGGCCGCCCACATCGACGGCGGAAACGGCGCGATCATGCGGGCTCTCCCTGAGCGACTTCGTGCGGCATCCAGAACCAGCGCAGGGCCTCGGTCTCCGGATCGAATTTCTGGATCGGCGCAGGCGGGGCCAGCAGCGCACCCTCGGCGATCACCGCCGCATCGGCCAGACACACCGCGAAATCCGGCGGGGCGACCCCCTGCGCCGGCGGTCCGGCCCAGAGGTCGGCGAGGCTCTTCGGCCCCCCCTCGTCCGGCATCCCGATCCGCGCCCGCCAGACCCCGCCACGGGCGTCGAGCTCATAAAGCGGCAGCAGCGCCAACCCCTGCGCCGCGACGAATTCCACCGCATCGGCGATGTAGTCCACCACCTCCTCGGCGAAGAAGTAGTTCACGCCGAGCCGCGCCCAGCCCGGCCGGAACGCCGACTGGCCGCGGGCGACGGCGCGGGCATGGGCCGCGGCCCCCTCCGCGTCGATGCCGAGCAGCGCGTGGCCATAGGGCCCGGCGCAGGAACAGCCGCCCCGGGTCTGCAACCCGAAGAGGTCGTTGAGCAGCGCCACCACGAAGTTGTGGTGCAGGTACCGCCCGCCGACCCGGAGGTTGAACGAGAAAATCCCCAGCCGCTCCGCCTCCTGCGGGCCCAGCAGCTCCATCCCCGGAATGGCGCGCAGCCGGGCGTCGAGCCTTGCGGCGAGCGCGGCTTCGCGGGCCTCGATCTCCTCCGCCCCGATCTCGGTCTTCAGCAGCAGCACGAGGCCCGCCCGGATGTTGTCGACGATGGCCGGCGTCCCCGCCTCCTCCCGCCGCTCGGCGTCCTTCACATAGGTGCGCCCGGTCTCGGTGACGTAGGACACGGTCCCCCCGCCCGGCACGGTCGGGATCTCGCAATCCAGCATCGCCCGGTCGGCGACCAGCACGCCGGACGCGCCGGGCCCGCCGGGGAACTTGTGCGGCGACAGGAACGCCGCGTCGATCCGGTCCTCCGCCCCCGTCCCCGCCATGCGGATCGGGATATAGGGCCCGCCGCCGGCGAAATCGCAGACCAGCCGCCCGCCATGGGCGTGCATCAGCCGGGCGAGCGCCGGGATGTCGGTGCGCACGCCGGTGACGTTGGACGCGGCCGAGAACGCGCCGATCAGCCGCCCCTCTCCGGCCGCCGAATTCACCGACGCGAGCTCGCGCGCCAGGGTCTCCTGACAGATCCCGCCGCGCGCATCCAAAGGCACGCGGACCAGCCGCGCCCCGCATTCGCGCCAGGGCAGATCGTTGGAGTGATGCTCATAAGGGCCGACGAAGACCGTGTCCCCCGGCCCCAGCGCCAGCGCGCGGACCAGCTTGTCGGACGCCGCCGTCGCGCCGGCCCCGGTGAAGATCACCGCATGGCCTTCGTCCGCGCCGACCCCGCGCCGCACCGCCTCCCGCGCCATCTCGCGCAGGCGGGTGGTCTGGCGGCCCGTATAGGACGTCTCGGTATGGGTGTTGCCGTAGGAGGGCAGGACATGGGCGCGGATCGCGTCCTCGATGAAGCCGAGCGCGCGGCCCGAGGCCACGTAATCGGCATAGACCAGCGGCCGCGGCCCGAAGGGTCCGGGGATCGCGGCGCCATCGCCGATCACCTGGGCGCGGACGTCCTCGATGGTGGGGCGGAAGGGTTTCATGCGGCGTCGTCCTTCATCACCGGCGGAACCCAGTCCCGGCCGGGTATCGAGGAAAGCAGTTTGCGCGTGTAGGGATGCTCGGGATTGGCGAAGATGTCGGCGACCAGCCCCATCTCCACGATCTTGCCCTTCTCCATCACCGCCACCCGATCGCAGAGCTGGGCGGCGACGCGCAGGTCATGGGTCACGAACAGCAGCGACAGCTCCAGCCGCTCCCGCAGATCGGCGAGCAGCCGCAGCACCTGCGCCTGCACCGAGACGTCGAGCGCGGAGACAGGCTCGTCGGCCACGATCACCTTGGGCTCCATCGCGAGCGCCCGGGCGATGCCGATGCGCTGGCGCTGGCCGCCCGAAAACTCGTGCGGATAGCGGTCGGCGGCGGCCGGCGACAATTCCACCAGCGCCAGCAGCTCGCGCGCTTTCTCGCGGGCGAGCGAAGGCTTCATGCCATGCACGATCGGCCCCTGCGCGATCAGGTCCACCACCCGCTTGCGAGGGTTCAACGAGGCCATCGGGTCCTGGAACACCATCTGGATGTCGGCCCGCATCGCCCGCAGGGTCTTCGCGTCGGCCCCGAGAATATCGCGCCCCAGCAGCTCCGCCTTGCCGCCGTCGGCCTCCAGCAGCCTTGTCACGCAGCGCGAGACCGTGGTCTTGCCCGACCCGCTCTCGCCCACCACGCCGAGCGTCTCGCCCCGGCGCAGGTCGAAGGAGACATGATCGACCGCCGCCACCGCGCTGCGCTTGCCCGAGAACATGCCGCCGCGCGCCTTGAAGGTCTTCAGCATCCCCTCAGCCTTCAGCACCACCGGCGCGTCCGAAAAATCCCGCGGCGCGGGCGGACGCAGGTCCGGCACCGCCGCGATCAGGGCGCGGGTATAGGGATGCTGCGGATGGTTCAGCACCTCCGCCGCCGGCCCGTGTTCCACCAGTTCGCCCCGGCGCAGCACCGCCACCCGGTCCGCGATCTCCGCCACCACGCCGAAATCGTGGGTGATGAACAGGATCCCGGCGCCCTGGCTCGCCTGCAATTCCCGGATCAGGCGCAGGATCTGCAGCTGGGTGGTGACGTCGAGCGCGGTCGTCGGCTCGTCGGCGATCACCAGCCGGGGCGACATGGCGAGCGCCATCGCGATCATCACCCGCTGCCGCTGCCCGCCCGAGACCTGGTGCGGATAGGCGTTGTAGGCCCCTTCCGGGTCCGGGATATGCACGTCGCGCAGCATGGCGAGCGAGCGTTCCTTGCGCTCTTTCGAGCCCATCGAGGTATGCAGCCGCAGCACTTCGTCGATCTGCCAGCCGACGGTCTTCTGCGGGTTCAGCGCCGTCATCGGCTCCTGGAAGATCATCGCCATGCGGTCGCCGCGGAGCGCGCGCATCTGCGTCTCCGACAGCCCCGCCAGGTCCTGCCCGTCGAATTTCACCGACCCGCCGGTCATGCGCACCGACGGCTCCGGCAGCAGGCGCATCACCGCGCCGGCGGCGAGGCTCTTGCCCGATCCGCTCTCGCCCACCAGGCACACGATCTCGCCGGGGTTCACGGTCAGGCTCAGCCCGTCCAGCGCATAGGGCCGGTCGGCCCCCTTGGGCAGGGCCACGCGAAGGTTCTCGATTTCGAGGATCGGGGTGGGAGTCACAGGCCCATCGGTCACGTTGAGGCTCATCCCTTTTTCTGCCGCGGGTTCAGCGCTTCGTTCAGTCCCTCGCCGAGCAGCGAGAACGACAGCACGGTCAGCACGATGGCGATGCCGGGAATGGCGGCGACGAACCATTCGGTGCGCAACACCGCGCGGCCCTGGCCGATCATGTTGCCCCAGCTCGCGTAATTCGGATCGCCGAGGCCGAGGAAGGCCAGCGCCGATTCCAGCAGGATCGCCAGCGCCATGATGACGGACGCGTAGACCACCACCGGGGGCAGGGCGTTGGGCAGGATCTCCCGGAAGATGATCGCCATGTCGCCGACGCCCAGATTGCGGACCGCCTCGATGAACTCCCGCCGTCTCAGCGACATGAACTCCGCCCGCGCCAGACGCGCCGGCGCGGTCCAGGACACGATCCCGATGGCGAGCACGATGTTCTCGATCGACGACCCCAGGATCGCCACCAGCGTCAGCAGCAGCACGAAATTCGGCACGGTCTGGAACGCCTCGGTGATGCGCATCAGCACATCGTCGATCCAGCCGCCGAAATAGCCCGCGACCGCCCCGATCACCACGCCGATGGCGATGGAGATCAGCGTCGCCACCACCCCGATCATCAGCGAAATCCGCGCTCCGTGGAAAATCCCGGCCAGAATGTCCCGGCCGAGCTGATCGGTGCCGAGCGGCGTCGCCCAGTCCTGGAACGGCCAGGTCAGCGGCTCTCCCGCCCGGCGCAGCGGGTCCACCGGCTCGTAGATCCCCGCGGTCAGGGCCAGCAGCACGATCACGCCCAGCAGGAACAGCCCCAGCACGGCGGCCTTGTTGCGGCGATAGCGGCGCCAGAAGACGAGGGCGCGCGACGGCTCCTCGGGCGGCAGTTCGGTGGTTTCGGCGAGGCTCATGACAGTTCGATCCGGGAATCCAGGCGGGCGTAGAGCAGGTCGGTCAGGAAGTTGACCGCCACCACGACGACCGAGCTCATGAAGATGATGCCCATCAGGGTGTTGAGGTCGCGTTGCACGACCGACTGGTAGGCGAGATTGCCGAGCCCGGGCAGCGAGAACACCGACTCCACCACCACGGACCCGCCCAGCAGGGTCGAGAACTGCAGCCCCAGCAGCGTGATCACCGGCAGCAGCGCGTTGCGCATGATGTGGTGGAACATCAGCCGCCCCTCGCCCGCGCCCTTGGCCCGCGCGGTGCGCACATAGTCGAGCTCGGCCACTTCCAGCACCGCGGCGCGCATCAGACGCAGGTAGAAGGCGAGATAGATCAGCGACAGCGCCGCGGTCGGCATCACCAGATGCAGCGCCACGTCCCAGACATGCGCCCAGCCGGTGTAGAACCCGGCGATGGTCTTGATGCCGCCGACGGGCAGCCAGCCCAGCTTGACCGAGAAGATCACGATCATCATCAGGCTCAGGAAGAAGCTCGGGGTGGCGTAGAACACGAGGCCCAGCGTCGAAATCACGTTGTCCGTCGTCGAATAGGCCTTTCGCGCCGCGATGGCCCCCAGCGCCACCCCCAGCGTGAAGGCGAAGAACAGCGACGCCGCCATCAGCATCAGCGTGGTGCCGATCCGCTCGCCCAGCACCACCGCGACGGGTTGCTCGTAGACGAAGGACCAGCCGAAATCGAAGGTCAGGAACTTGATCATGTAGCGCCAGAGCTGCACCCAGACCGGCTGATCCAGCCCGTATTCCGCGCGCAGCCGCGCGATGAACTGGGCGTCGGCCCCGCCCATGTCGCCGACCAGCGCGTCGACGGTGTCGCCGGGCGCGAGCTTCAGCAGCAGGAAGGCGCCGATCATGATCAGCACGATCACCGGAACGGCCTGGAGCGCGCGTCGCAGCGCGTAAATGAGAATGGGCATCGGGGTTCGGTTTTCCTCGGTCGCTCAGGCGTCGGGCGCGCGGGCGTCGGGCGCGCGGCGTTCGCGCAGGGGCAGGCGGCGGCCGGGGACGCGCCCCGGCCGCCGCGTCAGATCACTGGTCGAGCCAGAGGTCGTACCAGCTGGAGGAATTCCACCGCGGGGTGTTGTGGTGGTTCTTCAGCTTCTTGTTGGTGACCGAGATGAAGGGATGCTCGATCGCGAAGATCACCGGCAGCTCCTCCATCGCCATCTTCTGGATGTCGTAATACATCTGCGCCCGCTTCTCGACGTCCAGCTCCGAAGCCGCCGCGTCGATCAGCTGATCCATCTCGTCGGACTGCCAGCCGAACTGGTTGGTCCAGGGCGTGCCGTTGGGCTGGCCCGAACGCAGCCACACCATCGTCGACACCGCCGGGTCCGCCCGGAACTGGTGCCAGCCGTTCGCCGTGTCGAAGTCATGGTCGCGATAGACGCCGGTCAGGAAGCCCGGCGCGTCGTTGGTCAGGATCTCGACGTCGATGCCGACTTTGGCGAGGCTCTGCGCGTAGTATTCGGCCCAGAGCTGGGTGTACTCGCCCCAGGGCGCCGGCCGGTGACGCAGCTTGAAGCGGATGCCGTCGTCGCCCTTCGGGTAACCGGCCTCGTCCAGCAGCGCGTTCGCCTTCTCGATGTCGAACGGATAGGTCTTCACGTCGTCGGTGTAGTTGACCCCTCCCGTCGACGGCACCGGACCGCGGCCCGGCTTGGCGTAGCCGCGCATGATGGTCTCGATCGCGTCGTCGATGTTCAGCGCATGATAGATCGCCTGCCGCACCTTCAGGTTGGCGAGGATCGGGTTGCGGTGATTGAACTCGACGGTGGAGTGGGCGACGTTGTTCTCGTAGCCCTCGGTGCCCACGTCGAAGCGCGGATCCTTGGACAGGCGGTCGACATCGGCCATCGACACGCCGATGAAGCCGCTCTCATGGACTTCGCCGGCCTCCAGCGCCGCGGCGGCGGCGGAGCTGTCGTTGATGAACCGCCACACGATGCGGTCCAGATAGGGGTATTCCTCGCCGCGCCAGTAGTTTTCGTTGCGCTCGGCGATCACGTACTGGCCGCGCTCGTATTCCACGAACTTGAACGGGCCGGTGCCGACGGGGGCGGTGTTGTATTCGTTCTTCAGGATGTCCGTGCCCTCATAGAGGTGCTTGGGCATCGGATGACCCAGATCGGGCATCGCCGCCAGCATCAGCTCCAGCGGCATCGGCTTGGAATACTTGAAGACCGCGGTATGCGGATCCGGGCAGTCGACGGCCTCGAGGTTCTGCTGAAGCGTGGTGGAGTAGTTCAGCAGCTCCTTCCACATGTTCATCGCGGTGAAGGCGACGTCGTCGCAGGTGAAGTCGACGCCGTCATGCCACTTCACGCCTTCGCGCAGCTTGAAGGTGATCTCCAGCCCGTCCTCGGAGGACGACCAGTCGGTCGCCAGCACCGGCTCGTAGCCCTCATAGGACTTGTCGATCAGCGGCTCGACGATCTTGCCGGTGATGTAATAGACGCCGGTGGAGGCGCGGAGCGCGGGGTTGAGAATGCGCTGCTCGCCCTTCATCTGGATGATGGCGGTGCCGCCATGCTTGGGCGTGTCGGCGGCGGTGGCAGCCCCCGCGCCGAGCGCTGCGAGCGCGCCGGCGAGAAGCGGGCCGAGCCGCCCGTTGGATATGGTCATGGGTCCCTCCTGTCGAACCTTCCTGCGCGCGCCACTTGGGCGTGGTTTCGGCGCGAACGTAAGCATCGCGGATTCCGCGCCGCAACATGGATAGAGTCAACCTGAATATTTCGCCACGCGGCATTTTTCCTGATGCAATCCCTACGAAGGCGGATCATCTTGGCATGAAACGCCACAGGAGGGCGAAGATGCAGAATGAAATTTCCAGCTGGACGGTGTGGATCACCGGCGCGGGCTCCGGAATCGGCGAAGCGATGGCGCGGACCTTCGCCGCCGCCGGCTGCGCCGTCGCGCTGACCGGCCGCACCGCCGCCCCGCTGGAGGCGCTTGCCGAGGACATCGCCGCCGCCGGCGGCCGCGCCATGGTCCAGCCCTGCGACGTGCTCGACCGCGCCGGCCTCGCCGCCGTCGCCGCCCGCATCGTGGAGGCGACCGGCCGGCTCGATCTACTGTGCAACAACGCCGGGCTCAACATCCCCCGGCGCAGCTGGGCCGATATCGACTGGGAGGCGTGGGACGCGGTCCTCGACGTCAACATCAAGGGCGCGATCAACGCCATCGCCGCGGTCCTGCCGACCATGCGGGCGCAGCAGGCGGGGGTCATCGTCAACACCTCGTCCTGGGCCGGGCGCTTTCATTCGCCCATCGGGGGCGTGCCCTACGGCGCTTCCAAGCACGCGCTCTGCGACCTCTCCGCCAGCCTGAATTCGGAGGAGGGCAGGAACGGCATCCGCGCCTGCGCGCTCAATCCCGGCGGGGTCGCCACGCCCCTGATGGCGCGCCGCCCCGGCTACACGCCCGAAATGGCCGCGACCATGATCCAGCCGCAGGATCTGGCCGACGCCGCCCTCTTCGTGGCCCGCATGAACCCCAACGTCGCCGTGCACGAGATCACCGTCTCGCCCGTCACGCGCTGAATTGCAGGAGATCCCCCGAATGACCCACCCGGTCAAAGGCGTCGACCACGTGTTCCTCATGGTCAACAGTCTCGACGACAGCTGCGAAGCCTTCGAGAAGCTCGGCTTCACCATTTCCCCCCGCGGCCTCCACTCCGCCCACAAGGGCGCCGCCAACCACACCATCATGTTCCCCCACGATTATTTCGAACTGCTGGGCATGATCGCCGAGGTCCCCGGCAACGCCGACCGCCGCGAGATGCTCAAGCGCGAGGGCCAGGGCCTGCACGCCGTCGCCTGCCGCATCGACGACGCCTATGCGGCCAAGGACCAGCTCGCCGAACTGGGGATCGAGACCGAAGCGGTCGGCGAATTCTCCCGCCCCGTGCCGCTCCCCGACGGGTCCGAGGGCATGGCGAGCTTCGACACCCTGAAATTCGCCGCCCACGAATACCCGCTCGGCACCGCCTTCATGTGCCGCCACAAGACCCGCGACATGGTCTGGGTGCCCTCGCTGCTCGAACATCCCAACGGCGCCAAAGGCATCGCCGGGATCGTCGCGGGCTGCGACGATCCCGAAGCCGCCGCGGCCGGCTTCGCGCGCCTCTTCGCCGGGGGCGACGTGCGCCATATCGACGGCGGCTTCGTCGTCGCCACCGGGATCGAGGGCGGCCCCGCCTCCGCCCCGCTCGAATTTCTCAGCCGCGACGCGCTCGCCGCCGCCTATCCGGAGGTCGATTTCTCGCTGACCCCCCAGGGCGCCTTCGCCGTGCTGCGCATCGACACGCCCGACCTGCAGCCGATCAAGGCCATCCTAGACCAGCGCTCCATCCCCTTCACCGAGACCTCGCGCGGCGTCGCCGTCGGCCCGCGCGAGGCCTGCGGCACGGTCGTGGAATTCGTCGGCGAATGAGCCAAAGCCCCAAACCGCGCCGCGGCGGCGACCGGCCGGAGGGGCACGCCTTCGACGAGGTCGACCGCCGGATCCTCGCGATCCTGCAACGGGAGGTCGACCGTCCGGTCACCTCCATCGCCGAGGAGGTGGGCCTGTCGCCCACCCCCTGCTGGCGGCGCATCAAACGGCTGGAGGAGACCGGGGTGATCCGCGCCCGCGTGGCGCTGGTCGACCAGCGGCTGGCCAATGTGCCGATGACGGTGTTCATCTCGGTCAAGGTGCCGCGCCACGCCGCCAACTGGCTGGCCGAATTCCGCACCCTGATCGAGACGATCCCCGAGATCACCGAGGCCTACCGCCTTACGGGGGACGTCGATTACATCCTGAAAGTCGTGGTTCCCGACATCGCCGCCTATGACCAGGTCTACAAGGCGATGATCGAGAGGATGGACTTTCATCAGATCTCCTCCTCGATCTCGATGGAGGAGCTGAAATTCACCACCGCCCTCCCGGTCGACCACCTCTAGCCCCCCCGTTCCCGCGCGGCCGCCGGCCCATGGGGCGGCGCGGAGGAGGGGAAGGGGGGGCGGGGCGGCGCGCGCCTCAGCCTGCCGCATCCCCGGCCCGGCCCACATCGGCCCGCGCCACCGCCACCGACTTCACCACGCACCAGCAGGCGATCCCGGGCGCAAGCGCCAGCGCCTCCGCCGACCGCCGCGTCACGCGGGCCAGCAGCAGATCCTCGCCGGCGCGCAGCTGCACCATCGCGCCGCCGCCCTCGCCCATCCGCACCGCGGTCACCTCCGCCGCCAGGATGTTGAGCGCCGACAGCCCCTCCGGCCGCGACCGCGCCAGGATCACTTCCGAGGCCGCGATCCGCACCCGCAGCCGCGCGCCCGGCGGGACGTCCACAAGCGGCAGCAGAAGCCGCCCGGCCGAGACCTCGACCTCCGTCAACCCATCCGCGTGATGGCCAAGCACCCGCCCCGGCAGCAGCGCCCCCGCATCCCGCACGCCGAGCGCCGGGACCGCGGCCGGATCCGACAGCACCTCCGCCGCCGGACCGGCGCGGACCACGCGCCCCCCCTCCATCGCCACCACCGTGGTCGCCAGCCGCGCCACCTCGGGCAGGGCATGGCTGACATAGACGATGGGAACGCCGGCCGCGTCGCGGAGCCGTTCCAGATAGGGCAGGATCTCGTCCTTGCGCGCTTCGTCGAGCGCCGCCAGCGGCTCATCCAGCAGCAGCAGCCGAGGCCGGGCGAGCAGCGCCCGCCCGATGGCGACCCGCTGCTTCTCGCCCCCCGAAAGCCCCCCGGGGCGGCGGCCCAGCAGCGCCCCGATCCCCAGCATCTCCACCACCCTGGCGAATTCTCCGGCGCCGGCCCGGCCCGGCGCGAACCATGCGCCGAAACGCAGATTGGCCCGCACGCTCAGATGCGGGAACAGGCGGGCGTCCTGGAACACGTAGCCGATGCGGCGGCGATGGGGGGGGAGGTTCCGGCGCGCGGCCGCATCGAACCCCGCATCGAACAACGCCACGCCATCGAGCGCGATCCGCCCCGCGTCGGGCCGCAAAAGCCCCGCCACCGCGTTGACCACCGTGGTCTTGCCGGAGCCCGAGCGCCCGAAGAGCGCGGTCACGCCCCCCGGCGCCTCGAACCGCACATCCAGCGCGAAATCCGGAAAAGCGTGGCGGATGTCGACGGAGAGGCTCATGATCCGCCGATGCGCTTCGCGACCCTGGCCGCCAGCGCCTCGGACAGCAGCAGCGCCGCCATCGACACCGCGACCGACACCGCCACCAGCTTCAGCGCCGCGCTCTCGCCGCCGGGGGTCTGGAGGAAGGCGTAGATGGCTGCCGGCAGGGTCCGGGTCTCGCCGGGGATGGAGGAGACGAAGGTGATCGTCGCCCCGAATTCTCCCATCGCGCGGGCGAAGCCCAGCACCGCGCCGGCGAGCACGCCCGGCAGGATCAGCGGCAGGGTGACGAGGGCGAAGACCACCGGGCGCGAGGCCCCGAGCGTGGCGGCGGCGGCCTCCAGCTTCGGGTCCACCGCCTCGATCGCCAGCCGGATCGCGCGCACCATCAGCGGAAACGCCATCACCGCCGCCGCCAGCGCCGCCCCCGTCCAGCGAAAGGCGAGGACGATGCCGAAGCTCTCCTCCAGCCAGCCGCCGACCGGCCCGCGCCGCCCGAAAATCACCAGAAGCAGGTAGCCGGTGGCCACCGGCGGCAGAACCAGCGGCAGATGCACCAGCCCGTTGAGCAGCCCACGCCCCGGAAACCGCCCCCGCGCCAGCAGCATGGCCACGCCCACCGCGAAGGGCAGGGCGCAGAGCGTCGACCACAGCGACACGCGCAGCGACAGGACCAGCGCCTCGCGCCCCTCGGGGCCGAGGCCCCAATCCCCCGCGAACCAGTCCCCCGCGAAAAAGCTCTCCAACCTCTCCTGCGCCCCGGTCGTCAGTCGGGCATCGCGAAACCCTGGCGGGTCAGCGCGGCGCGGGCCTCGGGGCCTCCGAGGAAGTCGAGGAAGGCGGCGGCGGCCTCGGGCGCGGCGCTCTCGGCGGTCGCGGCGCCGGGATAGACGATGGCGTCGTGGCTGGCGGAGGGGAAGACGCCGACCACGGTCACCCGCGGCTCGGGCGTGGCGTCGGTGGCGTAGACCACGCCGTAGGGCGCTTCGCCGGTGGCGACGAGGGCGAGCGCCGCGCGCACGTTGTCGGCCTGCGCAACCTGCGGCGCGACGGCGTCCCAGAGGCCGAGGGCCTCCAGCGCCTGGCGCCCGTAGATGCCGGCCGGCACCGCCTCGACCAGCGCCATGGCGAGCCGCCCGTCGCCGAGCCGCCCGACGAGGTCGAAGCCGGGGGCGAGCTCGGCGGGCGGGGCCGCCGGGTCATGCGCCACCAGCACCAGGGCGTTGCCGGCCACGTCGCGGCGGGTTTCGGCGCGGATCATGCCGCTGTCCTCCAGCCGGTCCATCCAGGCCGCGCTCGCCGACAGGAACAGATCGGCCGGCGCCCCCTGCTCGATCTGGCGGGCGAGCGCCGAGGACCCGGCATAGGAGATCGACGCCTTCCCCCCCGTCGTCTCCCGCCACGCTCCCGCGATCTCGTCCAGCGCGGTCTTCAGGCTGGCGGCGGCGAAGATGGTGAGGGTGGGCGGCGCGGCGGGCGCGGCCGAGGCGCAGAGCGGCAGGCCGAGCGCCAGGGCGGCGGCGAGCGCCCCCACGGCCCGACAGCTGGCGCGGCCGAGCGCCCGGCGGAATTCGCTGCGGCGGTTGAGCTTCAAGGTGCAGGACATGGGCGTCTCCCCCGGATCGGGGCCAAAGCGGGCGGTCTGGCTGGCAGGCGGTGGGCGCTGAAAAGCGATAGGTCTGATGGGAAACATCGCCCCGACGGGGCGGGGTTGGCAAGCGTTATTTCCGCTCGGCCATATCCAGCCGGGTCATCTCGATCGCGTCGGGCTCGATCGCATCTGGGGCGG
>NZ_JBSRTQ010000038.1:0-30503 GCF_055129145.1 Albimonas sp.
CCCGCGCCGCGGCGGGGGCGAGGACCAGCGCGACGCCGCCGGCGGCGGGGGCCAGCGCGAGGGCGAGCGACATCAGCGCGGAAGCGACGCGGCGCGGCGCCCCGGACCCTGCGGACGAACCGGGACGCCTGAACGAATCGGAGCGCGCCGAAGCGGCGCAGGTCGAAACGGCGTGCGCGAGTCCGACCGGCGCGGAGGCGTCGGGGGCGGATATGGCGGAGGTGACCCGGCGCGCGAAAGCGCGGAGGGCTAGGGCTAGGTGCGACATGATCGGGGCGCGCCCCTTTCCTCATCTGCGTGGGGATGGCGGGGAAATGTTTCGTCTCTGCTCGGGGCCGGATTGTGCCTGAAGCGGGTCGCGCGCTCAACCATCTCTTTTCGTTTTCGGATCAAGTATTTCCGACGCGAGGTTAAGACGGCGTGAACACCGGCCAGCCTCCCGACGCCCGGATGCGGGTGGAGGAATGATCCGACATCGCCCCCCCGGTCAGCGCCCAGGCGGGGGCGGCGCGCATCGCGAGCCCGCGGGCCTCGGCCTCCGGCAGCCGGAACGCGGCGAAGCGCTGCGCCATGGGCGAGAGGCCGGCGTGCAGCTGGGCGCCGGGGCGGCCGAGCACGCCGATGGGGATGGTCCGCGCGATCTCGGCCCAGCGATCCCAGCGGTGGAAGCTCGCGAGGTTGTCCGCCCCCATCAGCCAGACGAAGCGCACCCCGGGATAGCGGGCGCGCAGCAGGCGCAGGGTGCGGGCGGTGTAGCGGGCGCCGAGACGGGCCTCGATGTCGGTGATCTCGACCTGCGGATGCCGCATGATCGCCTGGCAGGCCCTCATGCGCAGCGCGAGCTCCGCCGGCCCGCGTTTTTTCAGCGGATTGCCCGGCGAGACCAGCCACCAGACCCGGTCGAGCCCGAAGCGGGCGAGCGCCTGGCGCGTGATGTGGACATGACCGGGATGCGGAGGATCGAAGGAGCCGCCGAGCAGCCCCACCCTCTGTCCCGGCGCCGCCCTGGGAAAACCCTGGAACACGCCGCCGATCTCCCTCCCCCTGGCGCCGATGGCTGCGGATGTCGCGACGCTCCGGGGGTTTTGTCGCCAGCGGGCGGCGTGGTGTCAATCAAGGGCGACCCGGGACGGCGGGGGAAGGGGGGCGGCGGGGGCTTGCGGGCGGGATTTTTCTGACCTAAGTCAGATGAAAACCCTGACTGAAATCAGAAGACATGCGCCGAAAGGATCCCGGACCATGACCCAATCCGACGCGATCGCGCGGATCCGCCGCTTCAATCGAGCCGTCACCACGGCGACCGGGGCGCTCGACGCCTCGTTCCTTGGGCGCGGGCGGCCGCTGGGGGCGGCGCGGATGCTGCACGCGCTGGGACCCGAGGGAAGCGAAGTGGGCACGGCGCGGGAGAAGCTGGGGCTCGATTCGGGGCTCGCCTCGCGCCTGCTGCGGGGGCTGGAGGCGGAGGGGCTGGTCGAGACCGCGCGCCACCCCGAGGACGGCCGTCGCCGCATCGCCCGCCCGACCCCGAAGGGCCGGGCCGAGCAGCGGGCCTATGAGCGCCTGTCGGACGCCCATGCCGGCGCCGCGTTGCAGGGCTTCGGGCGGGCGGCGCCGGAGCTGCTGGCCGCCATGGACCGCATCGCCTGCGCGCTGGGGCGGGAGCGGATCGCGCTGCGCATCGCCGACCCGGAGAGCGACGAGGCGCGGGCCTGCCTGAACGCCTATTGCGCGGAGTTGAACCGACGTTTCGCCACGGGGTTCGACGCGGGCCGGTCCGGCGATCCGGAGGCCGCGACGATGCGGCCCCCGCGCGGCGCCTTCGTCCTGGCGGACTTCGACGGCGCTTCCGTCGCCTGCGGCGGGCTCGCCCCCCTGCCCGACCCCGACATCCCCACCGGCGAGATCAAGCGGCTGTGGATCGCGCCCGCCGCCCGCGGGCTCGGCCTGTCGGTGCGGATCATGGCGGCGCTGGAGGCGGAGGCGCGGGGCTTGGGGATGGCGCGGCTCAGGCTCGACACCAACGGGACGTTGACCGAGGCGGCGGGGCTCTATCGGCGGCTCGGCTGGCGGGAGATCGAGCGCTATAACGACAACCCCTATGCGGAGCTGTTTTTCGAGAAGCCGCTCTAGCCCCGGCCGAGCAAAGCCGCGGCCCCGACGGCCCGCGCGCCGCGCCGGCGCGCCGCCGCGGCAGCCCGGCCGGGGCGCTTTCGGCCCCGTTTCCCGCCCCCTGCGTCATTACAGGGCCCCGAAGCCGCGAAACCGGCGCGCGACGCCATTGCACCGCACCCCCGCCGCCGGTAGAAACCCGCGCAACCCCGAAGGCTGCGAGAGGATCGAGGACCATGGCCTCCTACCAGTACGTCTATCACATGGACGGCGTCTCCAAGGCCTATCCGGGCGGCAAGAAGTGCTTCGAGAACATCAATCTCAACTTCCTGCCCGGCGTGAAGATCGGCGTCGTCGGCGTCAACGGCTCCGGCAAGTCGACGCTGATGCGCATCATGGCCGGCATCGACAAGGACTTCCAGGGCGAAGCCTGGGCCGCCAAGGGCGCCCGCGTGGGCTACCTGCCCCAGGAGCCGAAGCTCGACGAGACCCGCTCGGTGCGTGAGAACGTCATGGACGGCGTCGCCGAGAAGACCGCCCTGCTGGCGCGCTACAACGAAGTGGCGATGCAGGTCGGCGAGGACTATTCGGACGAACTGATGGAGGAGATGACCACCCTCCAGGATCAGATCGACGCGCAGAACCTGTGGGATCTCGACAGCCAGGTCGACATCGCGCTGGAAGCCCTGCGCTGCCCCCCCGACGACGCCAATGTGGCGGCCCTGTCCGGCGGCGAGAAGCGCCGGGTCGCGCTGTGCAAGCTGCTGCTCGAAGCGCCCGACATGCTGCTGCTCGACGAGCCCACCAACCACCTGGACGCCGAGACCATCTCCTGGCTTCAGAAGCACCTGATAGAATACAAGGGCACGATCCTGATCGTGACCCATGACCGCTACTTCCTCGACGACATCACATCCTGGATCCTCGAGATCGATCGCGGCCGCGGCATGCCCTACGAGGGCAACTATTCGAGCTGGCTGGAGCAGAAGGCCAAGCGGCTCGAGCAGGAATCGCGCGAGGACAAGTCCCGCCAGCGCGAGCTCAGCCGCGAGCTGGAATGGGTCCGCCAGTCGCCCAAGGCCCGTCAGGCCAAGTCCAAGGCCCGCATGTCGGCCTACAACGAACTCGCCAACCGGTCGGAGCGCGAGCGCATGGGCTCGGCCCAGATCCTGATCCCCAACGGCCCGCGTCTGGGCTCGAAGGTGATCGAGGTGGACAACATCTCCAAGGGCTACGGCGACAACCTGCTGATCGACGGACTGAGCTTCAGCCTGCCCCCGGGCGGCATCGTCGGCGTGATCGGGCCCAACGGCGCCGGCAAGTCCACGCTCTTCCGGATGCTGACCGGGCAGGAGACGCCGGACACCGGCGAAGTCACCTTCGGCGACACGGTGAAGCTGTCTTACGTCGACCAGTCCCGCGACGCGCTGGATCCGGCGAAGAACGTCTGGGACGAGATCTCGGACGGGCTCGACATCATCAAGCTGGGCGACGCCGAGATGCCGTCGCGCAACTATGTGGGCGCGTTCAACTTCAAGGGCTCGGACCAGCAGAAGAAGGTGTCGCTGCTGTCGGGCGGCGAGCGCAACCGGGTTCACATGGCCAAGCTGCTGCGCTCGGGCGGCAACGTGCTGCTGCTCGACGAGCCGACCAACGACCTCGACGTGGAGACGCTGCGCGCGCTCGAGGATGCGATCCTGGAATTCGCCGGCTGCGCGGTGGTGATCTCGCATGACCGCTGGTTCCTGAACCGCATCTGCACCCACATGCTGGCCTTCGAGGGCGACAGCCATGTGGAGTGGTTCGAGGGCAATTTCGAGGACTACGAGAAGGACAAGATCCGTCGCCTCGGCCCGGATTCGGTCGAGCCGAAGCGGATCAAGTACAAGAAGTTCTCGCGCTGATCGGGGCGGGGCGGCCTTGCCGCCCGGCGCCGCGACACGGCCCTCGCGCCCGCCGCCCGGTCATCCCGGCGGCGGGCGTTTTCGTTCCGCCCCCCATCGCGCGCGTGCCGGCCGCCAGGCGCGCCGGAAGCCGTCGCGAAGGGTCCCGCGCGGGCGCGCCCCGCAAGGTTGACCATCGCCGCTTGGGAATGCGAACCTGACCACCCTCCGCGCGTTTCGCCGGATGCCAGCCCGCCCCGCGCGCCAAAGACTGGCGTTTCGCGGCCGCATGTCGCAAACTGTTCACAAACAGTCGTATACTCGCCACGCGCCGACCCATGCCCGACGGCGCGCCCTTTGCCTCGCGGTCACGCGGGCTACCTGTCGGCCCGGAGGGCCTCCCGTGTCCCCGCGTCGCTCCGGGCCGCAAGCGCCCGATCCCGACGCCGCAAGCGCCCGATCCCGACCAAGACCGCCCGCCCCGGCGCGGCCGGCGCCCAACAGGAGAGACCCGAGATGAGCCGCGAGACGATCAACGGCCGGCCCCTGCACCCCGCCGTCGAAACCTACGCCGCCGAAGCGCGCGCCGGAGCGCTCCCCCGGCGCGAGTTCCTGGCGCTCGCCACCGCGCTCGGCGCGACCTCGGCCGCGGCCTACGGGATGCTCGGCCTCGCCGCCCCGAAGGCCCTTGCGGCCGGCGCGACCGGCGGCACGCTGCGGGTGCAGATGGAGATGAAGCCGGTGAAGGACCCGCGATCCTTCGACGGCTCCGAAATGGGCAACGTCGCGCGCGGCCTCATCGAATCCCTCGTCCGCTACACCAAGGACTTCACCTTCGAGCCCTGGCTGCTGGAAAGCTGGGAGGTCTCGGACGACGCCAGGACCTACACGCTCCGTGTCCGCCAGGGCGTGAAATGGTCGAACGGCGACGCCTTCGGCGCCGATGACGTGATCTACAACCTCCGCCGCTGGTGCGACGCGAAGGCGGAGGCGAATTCCATGGCCTCGCGCATGGCGGCCCTGATCGACGCCGAGGCCGGGACCGCGGCCGACGGCGTGATCGAGAAGATCGACGACCACACCGTCCGGCTCAATCTGCTGACCGCCGACATCACCATCGTGCCCAGCTTCTGCGACTATCCCGCCCTGCTGGTGCACCCGAGCTTCGACGAGACCGGGGCGGATTTCCTGACCTCCAGGATCGGCACCGGCCCCTACATGATCGACCGCATGGAGGTGGGCGTAGGCGCGACGCTGACCAAGCGGGGCGAATGGTGGGGGGGCGACGTGCCGCTCGACGCCATCGAATACATCGACTACGGGACCGATCCCTCGGCCCTGGTCGCGGCCTTCGAGGCCGACGAAGTCGACATGAGCTACTGGTCGAACGGCGAGTTCATCGAGATCTTCGACAGCCTCGACCTGAAGAAATGGGAGACGGTGACCGGCTCCACTATGGTGACCCGGATGAATGTCGAGGCGGAGGTGGATGGCCGAAAGCCCTATGCCGACGCCCGGGTCCGTCAGGCGATCCTCATGGCGGTCGACAACGACGTGGTGCTGGAGCTGGGCTATGCCGGCCAGGGCCAGGTGGCCGAGAACCACCATGTCGGCCCGATGCATCCGGAATATTTCCCGCTGCCCAAAAAGACCCGCGACCCCGAAGCCGCCATGGCCCTGATGACCGAGGCCGGGATGGCGGATTTCGAGCATGAGCTGATCTCGATCGACGACGACTGGCGCCGGGCCACCACCGACGCCATCGCCGCCCAGCTGCGCGACGCCGGCATCAAGGTGAAGCGGACCATCCTGCCCGGCTCGACCTTCTGGAACGGCTGGACCACCTACCCGTTCAGCTCCACCGACTGGAACATGCGGCCGCTCGGCGTGCAGGTGCTGGCGCTGGCCTACCGCTCCGGCGAGGCGTGGAACGAGGCCGCCTGGTCCAACCCCGACTTCGACGCGAAGCTCGCCGAAGCCATGTCCATCGCCGACGCCGACAAGCGGCGGGCGCTGATGGAGGACATCGAGCGGATGCTGCAGGACGCCGCGATCATCATCCAGCCCTATTGGCGCAACCTCTACCGACACTCGAAACGCAACGTGATGGGCGTCGACATGCATCCGACCATGGAACATCACCACGATCTGTGGTCGATCGAGACCTGAGCCCCATCTGATCGCGAAGGGGCCGCCGCCCGGGCGGCCCCTTCGCGTTTTCGCCGCGCCGCCGCGCCGGGCCGACCGCCCGCGTCCGCACCCCGCCCGTCAGGAGACCCGCCCTTGATCGGCTTTCTCGTCAAGCGTCTCGGCCTGATGGCGCTGACCGCGCTGGTGCTGACCTTCGTGGTGTTCGTGCTGACCAACATGGAGCCGAACCTCGAGAAACTGGCCAAGGAGCAGAATTTCTCGCGCATGTCCGACGCGCAGGTGACGAGCTGGCTGGAGAAGGAGGGCTACGACCGCCCCCTGATCGAGCGCTACGGCGAATGGGTGGTCAGGGCCGCGACCGGCGATCTGGGTCGGTCCTCGCGCTTCCGCGAGCCGGTGGCCGACATCCTCCTGCCCCGCCTGTGGCTGACCGCCAAGCTGATGTTCTGGGTGATGATCGTGATGGTCCCCTGCGCGCTGGCGCTCGGCGTGCTGGCAGGGATGCGGGAAGGCTCGCGCACCGACCGGGCGCTGTCGACGGTGGCCATCGCCTCGACCGCCACGCCGGAATACGTGTCGGGCGTGATCCTGATGACGATCTTCGCGTCGTCGGCCGTCGGGCTGAAATGGGTGAAGGGCTCGGCCACCTCCGCCGCGGAGAACATCACCTTCGAGAATTTCGCTTTGCCTGTCGCCACCATGGCGCTTTACGGCATGGGCTATGTGGCGCGCATGACCCGCGCCTCGATGGCAGAGGCGATGACCGCGCAATATATCCGCACCGCCCGCCTGAAGGGGGTGAGCTTCCCCCGCATCGTGATGCGCCACGCGCTGCGCAACGCCCTGATCGCGCCGTTCACGGTGATCATGCTGCAGTTCCCCTGGCTGCTGACCGGGGTGGTGATCGTGGAGACGCTCTTCAACTACAAGGGCTTCGGCTGGCTGCTGGTCGAGGCCGCGTCGAACAACGACATCGAACTGCTGCTGTCGTGTTCGGTGGTCGCGGTGGTGGTGGTGCTGCTGACGCAGCTGATCTCCGACATCGGCTACGTGTTCCTCAACCCGCGCATCCGCGTGCGCTGAGACGACGGGGGAGGGGCTGATGGAACCGCTGGGATGGGGCGCGATCTTCGCGCGGATGGGGCTCGCGTTCTGGCCGGTCTGGGCGTCGCTCGCGGTGATCTTCGCGCTGTCGATCGGGCTGAAGCGTCGGCTGGGGCTCTACGGGCGGCTCTTCGACAGCCCGATGGGGATGATCGGGCTGGGACTGGTGCTGTTCTGGCTCTTCGCCGCGATCTTCGCCGACACGGTCGCCCCGTTCGGCCCGCTCGCGCAATATTCCGGCATGAAGAACATCAAGCCCGGCGCCTTTCTGGGCGAAGACGGGGGGGTGTTCCTGCTCGGCGGCGACCATCTGGCCCGCGACGTGTTCTCCCGCATGGTGCACGGCGCGCGCAGCGTGCTGCAGATCGCGCCGGCGGCGACGCTGTTCGCCTTCATGGTGGGGATCACGCTGGGCCTGCCGGCGGGGTATTTCGGCGGCGCAGCGGACACCGTGCTCAGCTTCCTCGCCAATCTGGTGCTCGCCTTCCCCGTCATCCTGCTGTTCTACCTGCTGGTGACGCCCGAGATGCGCGAGACGGCGATCCCCACCTCGCTCGCAGCCGTGCTCTTCATCTTCCCCATCGTGTTCTGCCTGCTGCTGTTCTGGTCGCGCTACGGCGAGGATCCGCTGCGCGCCGCGCCTTGGATCGGGACCACGCTGGTTCTGGGGCTGTGGATGTATGCCGGGCTCGCCTTCGACGCCGACCCGCTGGGGGTGTTCGCGATGGACCCCAACCTGCTCAACATCTTCGTGTCGGTGGTGTTCGTGAACGCGCCGACCGTGTTCCGCATCGTCCGCGGCCTCAGCATGGACATCAAGAGCCGCGATTACGTCGCCGCCGCCCAGACCCGCGGCGAGGGGCCATGGTACATCATGCTGTGGGAGATCCTGCCCAATGTCCGCGGCCCGCTGATCGTCGATTTCTGCCTGCGGCTCGGCTACACCACCATCCTGCTGGGCACGCTCGGTTTTTTCGGGCTGGGGGTGAGTTCCGAAAGCCCCGACTGGGGCATGACCATCAACGAGGGGCGGCGTCTGCTCTCGATCTACCCCCATCCCGCCCTGCCCCCGGCGCTGGCGCTGATCTCTCTGGTGCTCGGGCTCAACCTGCTCGCCGACGGGCTGCGCGAACAGTCGATGAAGGATTGAGGCGATGTCGCATGACGGACCGATCCTGGAGATCGAGAACCTCTCCATCTCCTTCGCCACGCGGGCGGGCGACATCCCGGCGGTGATGAACTTCTCCTGCACGGTGCAGCCCGGCGAGGCGATGGGGCTGGTCGGCGAATCCGGCTGCGGCAAGTCCACCGTGGCGCTGGGGGTCATGCAGGACCTGGGGCGCAACGGGCGGGTGACGGGCGGCTCGATCCGCTTCAAGGGCCGGGATCTGGGCGCGATGTCGGAACGCGAGCTGCGCCGCCTGCGCGGGTCCGAGATCGCGATGATCTATCAGGAGCCGATGGCGTCGCTGAATCCCGCGATGCGGGTGGGCGCGCAGCTCGCGGAAGTGCCGATGATCCATGAGGGCAAGACAGCGGCGCAGGCCAATCGCATGGCGCTCGACATGATCTCCGCCGTGCGGCTGCCCGACCCGGTGCGGATTTCCAAGGCCTATCCGCATCAGCTTTCGGGCGGGCAGCAGCAGCGCATCGTGATCGCGATGGCGCTGATGTCCAAGCCCTCGCTGCTGATCCTCGACGAGCCCACCACCGCGCTCGACGTGACGGTGGAGGCGGGGATCGTCGATCTGGTGAAGGGGTTGGGGAAGGAGCTCGGCACGGCGCTGCTCTTCATCTCGCACAATCTCGGCCTGGTGCTCGACACCTGCGACCGGCTCTGCGTGATGTATTCGGGCGAGGCGGTGGAGACGGGGTCGATCGCCACCGTCTTCGACCATATGCGCCACCCCTACACGCAGGGCCTCTTCCGCTCGATCCCCCTGCCCGGCTCCGACAAGACCACGCGGCCGCTGATCGCGATCCCGGGCCAGTTCCCCTTGCCGCATGAGCGCCCCAAGGGCTGCAATTTCGGGCCGCGTTGCGACTATTTCGAAGCCGGGCGCTGCGACCGGACCAAGATCCCGATGGAGGAGGTCCCCGGCCGCGACCGCCACGAAACCCGCTGCCTGCGCTGGCGCGAGATCGCCTGGAAGGCGGGGCCCGTGGTGGAGGAAGCGCCCGCCAAGGCCCCGCCGGGCGCGGTGGTGCTGAAGGTCGACGCACTCTCCAAGCGCTATGCGCTGCCCGCCGGCGGCGCCTTCGGCGGCGGCGAGCTGCGGGTGGTGAAGGCCAACGAGCGGCTCAGCTTCGAGGTGCGCGAGGCCGAGACGCTCGCCATCGTCGGCGAAAGCGGCTGCGGCAAGTCCACCCTCGCCAAGGTGCTGATGGGGCTGGAGGACGCGAGTTCCGGCAAGGCGATGCTGGAGGGCGTGGACCTGGGCCATACCCCCGTCGACAAGCGCACGAAGCGGACCCTGGGCGCGATCCAGATGGTGTTCCAGAACCCGTTCGACACCCTCAACCCCTCGCATTCGGTGGGCGCGCAGATCATTCGGGCGCTCGAGAAATTCGGGATGGGGGCGAGCCGGGCAGAGCGTGAGGCGCGGATGTTCGAGCTGCTCGACGAGGTGAAGCTGCCCCGCGCCTTCGCCGCGCGCCGGCCCCGGCAGCTGTCGGGCGGGCAGAAGCAGCGCATCGGCATCGCCCGGGCCTTCGCGGGGGAGGCGCGGGTGGTGGTGGCGGACGAGCCGGTCTCGGCGCTCGACGTGTCGGTGCAGGCGGCGATCGCGGGGCTCTTGACCGACATCCAGCGGGAGCGGCGCACCACGATGCTGTTCATCAGCCATGACCTGGGCGTGGTGCGTTACCTCGCCGACCGGGTGATGGTGATGTATCTGGGCCATGTGGTGGAGATCGGGACCACCGATCAGGTCTTCGCCCCGCCCTATCACCCCTATACCGAGGCGCTGCTCTCGGCGGCGCCGGTGGCCGACACGCGGGTGAAGCGAAAGCGGATCGTGCTGGAGGGGGACGTGCCCTCGGCCGTGAACCCGCCGCCGGGCTGTCCGTTCCAGACCCGGTGCCCGAGGAAGGCCGCGGTGCCGGGGGACCGGTGCGAGACCGAGATGCCGGAGCTTCGCACGCTCGCCTCCGGCCACCAGGTCAAATGCCATCTTTCCGACGAGATTCTGGCGACCATGGAGCCGGTGATCGAGATCGCGCCCGCCGAAACCGACGCCTGATCCCCGGACGGGGGAGCCGCGCGCCGGCCGTCCCACCCTTGGCACGCGACGCCCCCCGCCCGCGGCGGCGACGCGAACGGCCCCGGTTCAGGGCCGCGCGGGCGCGCCGGCGGCACGGGTGGGACGGCCGGCGCGCGGCTCCCGCCGCCGGGGCCGCGTGGGACGGCTCAGTCTTCCAGGCTCTCGGCCGCCTTCTGGTCCACCAGCTTGCGCTCGGCGTCCTTGCGGGTCCGGAAGTCCTTGGCGAAGCGGGCGACGGCCTGCTCGTCGAACACCTCTCGGGCCTTTGAGAAAATGTCCTCCTCCTCCTCGTCCATGTGATGCTCGTAATCGTGGCGGAGCTGCTTGAACTTCAGAAGCCAGCCCGGCGAGGCCATGTCCATGCCGTTCAGCTCCTCCATCGCGTCGTCCATCTCCTTGTGCTCGGAGACGGAATGGCGGGCGTCGTCCTGGCCTTCGGGCTTTTCCATCAGCTTGGAATAGAACGTCTCCTCCTCCGCCGCGGCGTGGGATTTGACGTCGTAATAGAACAGGCCCCACAGCCGCTTGCGCTCGTCCGAGGCGCCTTCCGTCTCCGCGATGGCGCCGAGCAGGCCGCGATGCTTGCCGTGATCGTCTTCGATCACCTTGTAGATGTCGGTCATGATTGCGCTCCCTTCGATGGCTGCGAGCTGTCTGGGGCGGGCGAAAACGCCCGGATGTCCCTCAGCTAGAAGCCGGCGCGGCGCGAATGCGGCGAGGGCTGGGCGATTTCTTGCGCCCCGCCCCCCGAACGAGAACCGCCCCCGGGGAGGGCTCCCCGGGGGCGGTTCGGTTCCGGCGGCGCGGCCCGGATCAATCCGTGGTCAGCACCACACGGCCCACGATGTTGCCTTCGAGCAGGTCGACGACGGTGTCGTAGGCCTTCTCCAGCGGCCGCTCGGTGATCGGGACCGACTTGACCTTGCCGGCCTTGACCAGTTCCATCAGCTCCTTGAGGTCGTTGCACGAGCCCACATAAGACCCCGCGACCGTCAGAGCCATCTGCGGCAGCTTGGGCAGCGGCGCCTTGAACGTGCCGCCATGCAGACCGACGATCACATAGGCGCCGGCCTTGCTCAGCCCGTTGAAGCCGAGCACGGAGGTCGCCTCGGCCCCCACGGTGTCGAGCACCGCCATCAGCTTGCCCTCGGACGCCTTGCGCAACGCGGCCTGGGCGTTCTCGCCCTCGTCGCGCACGTCGATGGTGCGGTCGGCGCCCATGTCGACGGCGGCGGAAAGCTTCTCCTGCCCCATGTCGACCGAGATCACGTTCTTGAAGCCCATCGCCTTGGCGATGGAGATCGCCGCGAGCCCCAGCCCGCCCGCGCCCATCACCGCCAGCCACTCGTCGTCGCGAACCGGCAGCAGCTTCTTGAGCGCCGTGTAGACCGTGACGCCCGAACAGGCGTAGGGCGCGGCGATGGTGGGATCGACGTCGCCGATATCGACCAGGAATTTCTGATGCGGCACCACCACATGGGTCGCGAACCCGCCCGGACGCACCACGCCGAGCGCGGCCATCTTGGCGCAGAGATTCTCACGACCTTCGAGGCAGGGCGCGCACTCTCCGCAGCCGATCCAGGGATGCACCAGCATGGTCTTGCCGATCGGCGCGTCCACGGCGTCGGGGCCGGCGGCGACCACTTCGCCCAGGATCTCGTGGCCGAGCGTGTGCGGCAGCTTCATGCCGCGGTCTTCCATCTTGAACTTCTGGCCGTCGCCGTAGTCGAAGAACCCTTCCCAGATGTGCACGTCCGAGTGACACACGCCGGAGCGACGGACGCGGACCACGACCTCGGTCCCGGTGGGGGTCGGGTCTTCGCGGTCGATGGCCTCGAACGGCTTGCCGAATTCTACGAGCGCGTAGCTGCGCATACGGGTCTCCTCCCTTTGGAATGTCTTCTGAACGCGCGGGGCGTCAGATGGTGCGGCCGCCGTCGACCTCGAGCACCACGCCGGTGATGAAATCCGCCTCGTCCGAGCAGAGGTAAAGGGCTGCGTTCGCCACATCCCGCGGCGTCGACAGCCGGCCGAGCGGCACGGTGGCGGTGAAGGCGGCGCGTTTCTCGGGCGTGTCCTCGCCCATGAAAGTCGCGAGCAGCGGGGTCTCGCCGGCCACGGGGGCGATGCAGTTGACCCGGATCCTGTCGGGCGCGAACTCCACCGCCAGGCTGCGGGACAGGAGGTTCACCGCGCCCTTGGTGGCGTTGTACCAGCTGAGCCCCGGGCGCGGCCGGATGCCTGCGGTGGAGCCGATGTTGAGCATCACCCCCCCGCCCGCGGCGCGCCACTGGGGCACGATGGCCTGGCTGAAATTCCAGATCGACTTGACGTTGACGGCGAAGACCTTGTCGAATTCGGCCTCGGTCACGTCGAGCGCGGGCATGTTGCGATGCGACCAGCCGGCGTTGTTGACCAGGATCCCGGCCGAGCCCATGCGCGCGGTCGCGGCCCTGACCGCTTCGGCGACCGAGCCGGGGTCGGACACGTCGCAGTCCAGCGCGAAGGCGCCCTTGCCGATGGCATCCGCCGCCTCGGCGGCCTTGTCGAGCTGAAGGTCCAGAAGCGCGACCGTCGCGCCCTCGGCCGCGAAGCGCTCCGCGATGCCCAGTCCGAAGCCCTGCGCGGCCCCGGTCACCAGGCAGGTCGCGCCCTCGAGGCGTCCCGTTCCCATGATCGCATACCTCCCCGTATGTTTCTTGTGGTTGGGAACCTGACGCGCGCCGCGACGAAGATCAAGCGGCTTGCCCCGCGGGCCGCGTCCGGCATGGCTGCGAGGCCGGAACGCACCGGCGGCGCGGGGGGAGCCCGCGCAACATGACGCAGCGCAACATCGCCGGTTCCGCGAGTCGGCGCTTTGGGGCAGTGTCGTCGCAAGACGTGTCGTGCCCTCCGGAATTATCCTTGAGGGCCTGCGTGGACATCCGGGGGCGTCGCGATAAGGTGCGCATTGCGCGCGGGACGGGCTTGGGTCAAAGGTGCGTCCGCGAGCCAGGCATTCCGCCCCCCGGACCGCGACTTGCCGGTGCGCCGGCGAACGTCGAACGAAACGGCTGCAGGACGGAGGTTGGACCCTGATGCCGGTGCTTTTGGTCTGTTTGGGCGCTTTTTTTTCAGCGATTGGCTTGATGGTGTGGCGGACCCGTCGGATTGCGGCGCAGGCCGAGGCCGCGGTACCGCGGACCGGCGCCATGACCCGGCTTCGCGACGGCGCGATCCACTGGGAAGCGGAGGGCGAAGGGCCGCCGGTGCTGCTGCTGCACGGGCTCGGCGGATCGCTGCGCCATTTCACCTATGGGGTGACCCCCCTGCTTGCGGACCGTTTCCGCTGCATCGCCATCGACCGGCCCGGCTGCGGCTGGTCCGAGCGGGCCAACGACGATTTCGCCCATCTCAGCCACCAGGCCCGGATGATCGTGGAGTTTCTGGATCGCGAGGACATCGAACGCCCGCTGGTGGTCGGGCATTCGCTGGGCGGCGCGCTGGCGCTGACGCTGGCGCTGCGCCATCCCGACCGGGTCGCAGGGCTGGCGCTGATCGCGCCGCTGGCCAGGCCGCCTGCCGCGCCGCCGGCGATGTTCCCCGGGCTGGCGGTGCGCAACCCGGCGATGCGCCGCCTGATCGCGCATACCATCGCCGTGCCCCTGGCGCTGCGCGCGGCGCAGCGGACGCTCGACGCCCTCTTCGCGCCCGAGCCCGCGCCCGCGGATTTCGGGACGCGCTGCGGCGGCCTGCTGGGGCTGCGGCCCAAGGGGTTCGTCGCGGCCTCGGCGGATCTGACGGTCAATTCGGATCTCGACCGGATCTCCGCCGACTGGCGCCGGATCGCTGCGACGGGCGGGGTGCTCTTCGGCGACGACGACGCGGTGCTCGACCCCGAGGAGCAGGGCGCATGGCTGGTCTCCCAGCTGCCCGCGCTGAGGCTCGAGCGCTTGCCCGGCCGCGGACACATGCTGCCGATCACCGCCCCGCGCGAGACCGCCGAGTTCATCGCCCGGATCGCGGCGGAGACGGGGGCGGAGACGGCGACGGCGCCCGAACGCCCCGGCCCGCCCTCCGGCATCACGCTCAGTAGCGACGTTCGAATCGGCCGGAGCGGTTGACCCGGTCGATCTCCTGCACCGTCCAGATCACCGCCTCGCGCATGCTGCTGCCGAGCGCGTCGTCGAAGGCGACGGCCACGTCGCCCATGTCGTTCGACCTGGCCTTGCGGCGCGCCGAGAACGACCGGGACGCGACGATCAGCGCCTCCGGCTCCTTCACGATCTTCAGGTTCATCCGCACCAGGATCTCGACCGGCAGGTCGTTGGGCTCGGCCGCCGGGTCCGGCTGGCGGTTCTCGGGCAGCAACGCCTGAAACTCGCGCAGGTCGCTCAGCAGGGTGAAATCGGCCCTGAGCCCGACCGAGGACCGGCCGACCGAGGTCAGGGCGCCGCTGTTCTCGAAGCTCTCGATCATCAGGCGCTGCACCACCAGCGGCGCGCGCTCCACCCAACGGGCGGAGGGGAAATACTGCACCTCCAGCGGGCTCGGCTTGACCGCGATGCGATCGGTGTTGACGGCGGCGTCGGCGGTCGGCTCCTCCACCACCAGCTGGCTGTTCACCGAGGGCATGGTCGCGGGGAACGTGCTTTTGGGCGACAGCGCATAGAGGTTGATCGGGCTGGCGACGCTGGTCAGCCGACCGATCTCGGCGCAGCCCGAAAGGCCCGCGGCGACGGCGAGCGCGACGAGGGGGAGGCGGAAGGTCGGGCGGATCATCGACGGAACTCCGAGGACTGGGTGCCGAGCAGGAAGCGGGCGGGGTCGCGTTCCACCTTGGCGCTGAGACGGGAGAGGTTCTCCACCAGACGGCGGCCCTCCTCCACGAAGCGGGTGAACTGCGGCAGGCCGTTGCGGAGGAACTGGTTCACTTCGTAGGTGTTCTCCTGAAGCATCCCGTCCAGCGTGCCGATCAGCTGATTGGCCGACGCGGACGCCTCGCGGATCTGGGCCGAGGTCTGCTCCACATCGCCGGTCACCCCGTTCACCGCCCCGTTGAGGGTGGCCATGGAGTCGCGTAGGTCGGCGACGGCGGCGCGCACGTCGCCTTCGAGCAGGCCGTTGACCTCGGTGAAGGTGGTTTCGGCGGCGGTCAGCGCCCCGTCGGCCCGCGCCATGGTGCCGGTGATCGAGGTCAGGGTGACGTTGGCGGCGGCGAAGGTCTCGGTGGCGCCGGAGACGGCGACTTCGGCCCGCTTCAGCAGTTCGTCGACCCGGCCGGTCAGGCCCAGCCCGTCGCCGGTCATCGAATCGACGGTGGCGGAGATCTTGCCGACCATGCCGTCGACCTCCTCCGCCACGCGCTGGACCGTCTGGTTGGCGGTGGCGGCGGCGGCGCGCACGTCGGCGACGATGGCGGGCACGTCGTCGCGCACCACGCGGTTCACCCCGTCGATGGCGCCGCGGGCCTCGGCGATGGCCGCGCGGGCCTCGGCGACCAGGGCCGCGCCGTCGGTGACGACCACGGCCGAGATCTCGGCGGTGGCGGCCTGGACGCCGGCGAGGGTCTGCGTGGCCTGATCAAGCGCGACGTCGGCGCGGGAGAGCGTGCCGCGGGCGGCGGTCATCCCGGCGCCGGCTTCGGTCATCAGCACCGAGGCCTGGTCCGACAGGCGCGTCACCTGGCCGGAGACGTTGGTGGTGGCCGCGCGGGCGTCATCGATCAGCCCCTCGGCCTTGGCGGTTGCGGCGCGCGCCTCCTCGATCAGCGGCGGCAGGTCGCGGGACATCAGCCCGCGCGCCGTCTCCAGCGCGCCGCGCGCCTCCACGGCCAGCGCCGCGGCGTCGCCCTTCACGAAGCCGTCGACGGAAGCGGAGGTCTGCTCCAGCGACGCCATCAGCGTATCGGCGCGGGCCATCGACTGGCGCAGGTCGGCGAGGGTGACCTCCGCCTCCTGCAGCCGCTTGGTGGCTTCGGCCCCGGCCTGGGCGAACTGGTCGAGCGTGGCGCCGGCCTTGCCGCCCACCTCGAGCGCGGTGGCCTGAAGCGCTTCGGCCACCGTCGCCATCCGCTCCGCGGTCTGGGGGATGGTGGCGGACATCAGCGTGTCGGCGGAGGCGAAGGCGGCGTTGGCCTGCGTCTCCAGCCGGCCGGCGGTGTCCTGCACGCTTCTGACCGCCTCGGTGGTCCGGGCGAGCAGCGCCGGGGCCTGATCCTTGAGGATGGCGTCGGCCGAGGCGAAGGCGGCGCCCGCGGTTTCCAGCGTGGCGTTGGCGGCATCCATCGTGCCTTCGGCCTTGCGCACCGCATCGGTGGTGGCGGCGAGGGTCTTGTCGGCCTCCGCCAGCGACGTCTCCGCCGCGCCCACCAGCGATTCCAGCCGGCCGGAGAACTGGCGCAGCTGGGTCGCCGCCTCCCCCGCCGCCGAGGTCATCGCCGAGACGTCGGTCAGCACCAGGTCGAGCTTGGCCGAGGCGCCGGCGACGTTGGCGAAGATCTCCTGCACGCTTTTCTGGTTCTCGTCGCTGGCGAAGCCGTTGACCTGCTCGATCAGCTCGATCGCCCGGTTCAAAAGCTCCGGCGCGCCCTGGAACAGCGACTGGAAGGCGGATTGCCTGGACGGGATCACCGGACGCGCGTCGCCGGGGCCCGCGCTCAGCGCCGGCGCGGCCGCGCTGCCGCCCGAAAGCGAGACATAGGAGACGCCGGTGACGCCCTGGCTTTCCAGCGTCGCCTCGGTGTCGGTCTTGACCGGCACGCTCGCGTCCACCTCCAGCGTCACCCGCACCTTGGCGGGATCGTTCGGATCCAGCATCACGCCGGTGACCTGGCCGACGGGCAGGCCGTTGAAGCGCACGTTGGCCGCGTCGCCGAGGCCCGAGACGTCCTCGAACAGCACATCGTAATAGGCGTACTGCCTGTCGACCTCGACCTTGGCGATCCAGAGCAGGAACCCCAGCGCTCCGAGCAGGCCGATCAGCGTGAAGGCGCCGATCAGGACGTAGTTCGCCCGCGTCTCCATGCGCGTATCCTCTCAAGCCGCCCGCGGGCGCGCGCTCAGCCCAGATGGGCCGCGCGCGCCCTGGGTCCGTGGAAATATTCGCGGACCCAAGGATGGTCCACGTTCATCATGTCGGCCATGGTCCCGGTCACCAGCACCTTCTTTTCGGCCAGCACCGCGATGCGGTCGCAGATGGCGTGAAGGCTGTCGAGATCGTGGGTGACCATGAAGACCGTGAGCCCCAGCGACTGCTGGAGCTGGCGGATCAGCTCGTCGAAGGCCGCGGCGCCGATGGGATCGAGGCCGGCGGTCGGCTCGTCGAGGAACACGATCTCGGGTTCCAGCGCCAGCGCGCGGGCGAGGCCGGCGCGCTTGCGCATGCCCCCCGAAAGCTCCGACGGGAACTTGGCGCCGGCGAAGCTGGGCAGCCCCACCAGCGTGACCTTGAGCCCGGCGAGCGCGTCCATCAGCCGTTGCGGCAGCTTCAGATGCTCGCGCATCGGGGCCATGATGTTCTGCCCCACCGTCAGCGACGAGAACAGCGCCCCGTCCTGAAACAGCACGCCCCAGCGCTTTTCGATTTCGGTGCGCTCCTCGGCCGAGGCGGTCAGCACATTCTCGCCGAACACCTCGATGCTCCCGGCCGCCGGCCGGTTCAGCCCGACGATGGTGCGCAGCAGCACCGACTTGCCGGTGCCCGACCCGCCGACGATGCCCAGCACCTCGCCCCGCATCACGTCGAGGTCGAGCCCGTCATGCACCACCTGGGACCCGAAGCGGTTGACCAGGCCGCGGACGCGGATGATGGCCTCGCGCGAGGGGGGGGCGGTCTTGTCGGCCTCGGGGGCGGGGGATCCGTCCATCACACGCCCAACTCCGAGAAGAAGATCGAGAACACCGCGTCGATGATGATCACCATGAAGATCGCCATGACCACGGCCGAGGTGGTGCGCTGCCCGACGCTTTCGGCCGAGCCGCCGACCAGCATCCCCTGCCAGCAGCCGACCACCGCGATGACCACCGCGAAGAACGGCGCCTTGATCATGCCGATGGCCAGATGCCAGACGCCCACGGTGTCGTAGAGCCGGGTGACGAACATGCCCGGCGACACGCCCAGGCTCGCCCAGGCCATCAGCCCGCCGCCGAGCAGCCCCGCCATGTTGGCGACGAAGCCCAGAACCGGCAGCATGATCAGCAGCGCCAGCAGCCGCGGAACGACCAGCACCTCGATGGGATCGAGGCCGAGCGTGCGCATGGCGTCGATCTCCTCGCGGATCTTCATCGAGCCGATGGAGGCGGCGAAGGCCGAGCCGGAGCGTCCCGCCACGATGATCGCCGTCAGCAGGATGCCCAGCTCGCGCAGCAGCGACACCGCGATCAGCGTCACCACGAACACCTCCGCCCCGAATTGCTGGAGCTGGGAGGCGCCCTGGAAGCCGAGCACGACGCCGATCAGGAACGCCATCAGGAACACGATGGGGAAGGCGTTGAAGCCGACCTCCTGCATGTGATGCACCAGCGGCGCCGCGCGCATCCGCCAGGGCCGCAGCAGCAGCCCGAAGGTGCGCGCCAGCACCATCCCGAAGAAGCCGAGCAGATCGACGAAGGTGGCGAAGGTCCCCACGGCGCCGCGGCCCACGCCCTCGACCCAATGCGCGAAGCCGCGCGGCTCGGGCGGCTGCGGCTCGATCTTGGCGAGCGCCTTCTCCACCGTCTCGATCAGCGCGGCCTTGGCGGGGTCGAGGCCGGAAAGCTCGACCTGCGCGCCTTCGCCCGCGAGCCGGTCGCGCAGCGTGATCACCAGCCAGGCCCCGGCGGTGTCGAGCGCCTCGACCGCCGAAAGATCCATCTTGATCGGCCCGGCGCGGCCCGGGATCGCAGCGGCGGCGCGGTCCAGCGGGGCCAGGCCCGCGACGACGAGCCGCCCGGCGAAGCGCAGGACGGCGCCCTCGCGGGCATCTTCAAGGGTCAGGCCGGCGGGCGCGGAGCACATGCGCCAACCCTCGCCGTTAGCGGAGAAATCCGCAACCCTCGGCGCTTGCGGCGCGTGCGATGGCATCCCGAAATCGGGGCGGACGGGGCCGGCCCTTGTCCCCGCCTCGCCGCCCCGCCTATCCTGCCCGCCATGATCGCCCCGCCAGCGGGCGCATGCCAGGGAGAGCCGTCCGGATGTCCGCCGCCACGCAAGAGGAATTTCCGCAAGCCCCGATCATCTGGACTCCGCCGCCCGAAGTCGCCGCGGCCGCCGAGATGACCCGCTTCATGACCTGGCTGAAGGCCGAGCGGGGCCTCGATTTCGCCGACTACCCGGCGCTGTGGGAATGGTCGACCACGGATCTGCCCGGCTTCTGGACCGCGATCCGCGACTTCTGGGACCTGAAGATGACGCCCCCCACCGGCCCGGTGCTGGACCGGGAAGTGATGCCCGGGGCGCGCTGGTTCGAAGGCGCGCGACTCAACTACGCCGACCAGATCTGGCGTCATCTCGACACCCATGGCCGCGACCATCCCGCGATCCGCTGGCGGACCGAGACCGCGGCCGGCGTGCTGTCCTGGGGGGAGCTGGCCGACCGCGCCGGCGCGCTCGCCGCCCATCTGCGCCGGCTGGGCGTGGTCCCCGGCGACCGGGTCTGCGCCATCCTGCAGAACGGGGCGGAGACGATGGTGGCCTTCCTCGCCGTGGTCTCGGTCGGGGCGACCTGGTCGCTGACCTCGCCCGACATGGGGCGGACCGCGATTCTCGACCGCTTTCGGCAGATCACCCCCAAGGTGCTGATCGCGGCCGACGGCTACGTGCATGGCGGCAGGGCGACGCCGCGGCTCGATCTGGCGGCGGAGGTCGAGGCGGGGCTGCCCGACCTCGCCGCCACCATCCTCGTGTCGAAGCTGCCGAAGCGCCCGGAATGGCCGGCCCACGCGCTCGACTGGGACGACCTGATCTCGGGGGGCGACGGGCCGCCCGAAACGGAGGCGGTGGAGTTCTCCCACCCGCTCTGGATCGTCTATTCGTCGGGCACCACCGGCAACCCCAAGCCCATCGTCCACGGGCATGGCGGCGCGCTGCTGGAGATGATGAAATTCCCGCTGCACAACGACGTGAAGCCCGACGACACCTTCATGTGGCTGACCGCCTCGGGCTGGATCATGTGGAACTGTCAGCTGGCCGCGCTCTGCTCGGGCGCCACGCTGGCGATCTTCGACGGAGCGCCCAACCGGCCCGACATGGGCGAGGTCTGGCGGTTCGCGGCGGAGACGGGGACCACCTTCCTCGGCTGCGGGGCGGCGTTCTTCTCGGCTTCGATGAAGGACGGGGTGGTTCCGCGCGATCTCGCGGACCTGTCGGCCCTGCGCTCCGTCGGCGCCACCGGGTCGCCGCTGGCGCCGGAGGCCTATGACTGGATCCAGGCCAACGTGAAGCCGGATGTGTGGATCGTGCCGATCTCGGGCGGCACCGATTTCGCCGGGGCCTTCGTCGGCGGCTGCATCCTGATGCCGGTGCGCAAGGGCGAGATGCAGTGCCGGTTCCTCGGCGCCCGCGTCGAGGCCTGGGACGAGGACGGGCGGCCGCTCGACAATCAGGTGGGCGAGCTGGTCTGCACCCGGCCAATGCCCTCGATGCCGCTGATGTTCTGGGGGGACGATGACGGGTCGCGCCTGCGCGAAAGCTATTTCGAGACCTATCCGGGCGTCTGGCGCCATGGCGACTGGATCCGGATCACGCCGACGGGGGGCTCGGTGATCTACGGCCGCTCGGACGCCACCATCAACCGCCGCGGGCTCAGGATCGGCTCGTCGGAGATCTACCGCGCGGTGGAGGAGCTGGACGAGGTCATGGACAGCCTCGTCGTCGACCTCGAGATGCTGGGGCGCGAGAGCTTCATGCCGCTTTTCGTGGTGATGCGCGACGGGCATGCGCTCGACGACGCGATGCGCAAACGGATTCTGGATGCGATCCGGGCGGCGGTCTCGGCCCGCTACCTGCCCGACGAAGTGGTGGCGGTGCCCGAGATCCCGCGCACCCTGTCGGGCAAGAAGCTGGAGGTGCCGGTGAAGAAGCTGCTGCTCGGCGCCGCGCCCGACAAGGCCGCCAACCGCGATTCCATGGCGAACCCGGCGGCGTTCGAGGCGTTCGTGGCCTATGCCGCGACGCGGGCCGGGGCCGAAGCCGCCGGCTGACGCGGCCTTGCCCCGCCCGGCCCGCCCTTGCCGCGGGCCGGGCGAGCACCGACATGGTGCCGGACCCGAAACCGTCCGGAGCCGCCATGTCCCGCACTTCCACCCGTCATCCCCGCCCGCAGGACCCTGACCACGGGCCCAGCGGCCTGCCCCGCGCCCGCGGACCGGAGGCGGCGCTGACCCTGCGCTTTCAGCATCAGCGCGACATCGCCCATGTCGCGGACCCGATCTGGCAGGACATCAGCTCGCTCGCCATCGCCGGCCGCTCGATCTTCTGCGCCTGCGACGAGACGGCGAGCGTGGAGCGGGTGCTGTTCGATCCGGCGACGGGGGAGGCGGAGGGGCATGAGTCCTTCCCGCTCGGGGCGGTGTTCGACCTGCCCGACGGGCCGGCGGGGGAGATGGACATCGAGGGGATCGACGTTTCGGCTGGCTGGCTGTGGGTCACGGGTTCGCATTCGATCAAGCGCAAGGATCCCAGGCCGGGCAGGATGCGGCGGCTGGAGAAGACCAGGTGGGACCCCAATCGGGCGTTCCTCGGCCGGCTGCCGCTGGTCGACCGGGGCGAGGGCGTGTTCGAGCCGGTGGAGCAGGACGGCGCGCGCCGGGCGCGGATGGTGGAGATCGACGGCGACCGCGACAGCTGGCTCAGGCGCCGACTGCGCAAGGACCCTCTGATCGGCCCTTTCGCGGACCTGCCCTGCAAGGAGAACGGGCTGGACATCGAAGGACTGGCGGCGCGCGGGATGACCGTGCTGCTGGGTCTGCGCGGGCCGGTCCTGCGCGGATGGGCGCTGATCCTGCGGCTGGAGATGAAGGAGACGCAGGACGGGTTCCTCAAGCCCCGCCGGCTGAAGGACGGGCGGCGATACGCGCTGCACGCGGTGGATCTGGGGGGCCAGGGCGTGCGCGACATGTGCTGGGACGGCGACCGGCTGCTGATCCTGTCTGGCGCGACCACCGACCTCTCGGCCCTGCAATCGGTCTGGACCATCGGGCGTTTCGACCCCGCGCGCCCGCTGTGGGAGGCCAAGCGCATCGGGCGCGAGCTGGACCTGCCGGTCCGTCGCGGCGCCGACAACGCCGAGGGGATCGCGCTTCTGGCGACGGCGCAGGGGCGCCGGCTGCTGGTGGCGCACGATTCGCCCCACCCCGATCGCACCCCGCCCGAAAGCCAGAGCCTGGAAGCCGATCTTTTCGCGTTCGGCGCCTGAGGCCCGGAAACGGAACGGAGGGCCGGGCGAACCCGGCCCTCCGCGGAAGGCGTCGCGTGCCCGGCCGGCTAGTTGAACATGCCCGGCAGGAACAGGATGATGTCCGGAAAGGCGCTGAGGATCGCCAGCACGAACAGATCCATCACCAGGAACCAGAACACGCCCCGGAAGATCTGCGAGGTGGTGACCAGATCCCCGACCACGCCCTTGATGACGAACACGTTCATCCCGATGGGCGGCGTGATCATCCCGATCTCCAGCAGCTTGCACAGGATCACGCCGAACCACAGCGCGCTCCAGCCCGCATCGGCGACGATGGGCAGCATGATCGGCAGGGTCAGCAGCATCGCCCCGATCGGCTCCAGGAACATGCCCAGGATCAGGTAGACCATGACGATGCCCAGCAGCAGCAGCGTCGGCGAGGCGCTGAGCGAGATGATGCTCTCCGACAGGTAGTCGCCCGCCCCCGACAGGGTCAGGAACCGCGTCAGCAGCGTGGCGCCGACCGCGATCACGATCAGGGCCGCGGTGGTGATCATCGTCTCCTCCGCCGCCAGCCGGAACCGCGCCCAGTTCAGGTCGCCGCGCAGAAGCGCCACCAGGCAGGCGAGGAAGGCGCCGATGGCCCCGGCCTCGGTCGGGGTGAAGACGCCGCCGAAGAGCCCGCCGAAGATGCCGACCATGACCAGCAGGATCGGCCAGGTGTCGCGCAGGGCGGCGAGGCGCACATTGAGCGGCTCCGCGCCCTCATATCTGGGGGCGAGTCTGGGGTTGATCTTCACCCGGATCAGCACGACCAGCACGTAGCCGACCGCCGACATGATGCCGGCTGCGATGCCGCCCAGGAACAGGCCCGAGATCGATTCCTGCGCGATCACGCCGTAGAGGATCAGGATGATCGACGGCGGGATCAGCGCCCCGATGGTGCCCGCGACGGCGACCGTGCCGGTGGCGAGCTCGGGGTCGTATTTCATCTTCATCATCTCGGGCACGGCGATCTTGCCCATGGCGGCCGAGCAGGCGATGGACGAGCCCGACACCGCCGCGAAGCCGGCCGACCCGAAGATCGCCGCGATCGCAAGCCCCCCCGGCAGCGCCGAGGTCCAGACCTTGGCCGCGTGGAACATGCCGCGCGTCAGGTTGGTATGGTAGCAGATGAAGCCCAGCAGCAGGAACATCGGCACCGAGCTGAGCACCCAGTTGGCCGCGAACTGGTAGGGCATGGTGGCGAGCGCGCCCCACGCGATCCGCCAGCCCATCATCCACCACAGGCCGCCGAAGCTGACCGCGATCAGCGCGATGCCGATCGGCACGCGCAGCGCGATCAGGCCGAAGAGGATGCCGAGTCCGGCAAGCCCGATCTCGACTTCAGTCATGGAGGGCCTCTTTCATGCTGGCCATGCCCGCGAACCCCGTGGGCTGGCGGGTGACGATGCAGATCAGTTTCCAGAACGCGACGATGGCCATCAGCCCGCAGCCGAGGGGCAGCGCGTAATAGGTCGGCCAGATCGGGATGGTGATCATCCCCTGCTGAAGCGCGGCCCCGGAGGCGAACTTGGTCCCCGCCTCCATCCAGGTGCGCACGGCGAGCAGCGAGAACGCGCCCACCGAGATCATGCAGGTCAGGATCGACAGCCAGGGCTGGGCGGCGCGCGGCATCAGGTCGGCCACGACCTCCACCGAGATATGGGCGTCGCGCGTCTCGGCCACGGCGAGGGCCGAGAAGGCGAGGAACACCATGTAGTAGTTGGACACGATGGTGATCGTGCCTTCCACCGGCATGTTGAACACGAAGCGGCCGATCACATCGGCCACCACATGCAGCATCATCAACGTGACGCAGAGCAGGCCGACCGCGGAGGCGGCCGACACGAGCATATTCAGGATCTGAGCGATCCGGCGCATGAAGACCTCGCCTTTCAGCTGGGGGTTGCGGGAGGGGGCTGGAAACGACGACGGCCGGCGGAGGGTTCCGCAGGCCGCCGCAGGGTCACGTGGGTCTTACTGACCATAGGTCGCGACATCGATCTTCGACTGGACGTTCTCCCAAAGCACAGCGGCGAGATCGTCCTTGGTCTTCACGCCTTCCATGCGCGGCACCCACTCGTCGATCAGCTTGCGCAGGGTGGCGATCTTGGCGTCGGTCTCCTTGATCCCGAACCGCTCCTCGTAGGAGGCGGCGAGGGAGCCGAGATCGGACTCGATCCAGGCGCGGCTCTTGGCGATCAGCTCGGGCGAGGCCTCGACGATCTCGATGCCGCGCGCGGGGGCCTTCTCCTCGACATTGACCCGGCCGTCGTCGAAATAGGCCATGATGCCCGAACCCGAGAGGTAGGCGGCGGCGTGCAGGACCTGGGTCCGCTCCTCGTTCGAGAGCGAATTCCAGGTGTCGAGGTTCATCTGCCCCATGCCGAAGGCGAAGGACGAGCCCGGGACGCCGGTGGTGATGTGCTTGACCGCGTCGATGAAGCCGAACTGGGTCAGCTCGGCGGGGTTGGAGGCGGTGCAGTCGAGCACGCCCTGGTTCAGCCCCTCGAAGGTCTCGTTGATCGACATCGACACCGGGGTCGCGCCCATGGCGTTGGCCCAGCGGGTCCACCAGGCGCCGCCGGCGCGCACGCGCAGGCCCTGCATGTCCTCGACCGTGGTCACCGGCTTCATGCACTGCAGGATGTAGGCGGAGGTGCCGAGACCGGCGAGGAACACCTGGTTCTGCGCCTTGGTCTCCGCCCGGCATTCGGGGCAGTGCAGGGCCACGTATTCCGACACGGCGCCCAGATAGGCGAGCGTGTTCTGCATCTTCTCCCCGTCGAGCAGCTCCGACAGGGCGGCGAGCTCGGCGGCGAGATTGGTCTCGGGATACTCGGCCAGGAAATAGGGCCACAGCACCGTGGCGACGTCGGCGATGCCGTCGCGCAGACCGGTGTTGGATTCCATCAGGTTGAGCAGCGACAGCGGGTAGACCTTGGCGGTCATGTCGCCGCCCGAGAACGCGTCGAGCTTCTCGGCGAAGTAGTTGGCGGCGTTGTCGCCCAGCGAGTTGGGCGGAGAGCCGACGGCGAAGCGCAGCTGCGTCGCCTCGGCCGGCGCGCCGGCGGCGGTCAGGAGCGCGGCGGCGCCCAGCGCCGCGAACGCGGTCGATCGGATCGTGGTCTTCATGGCGGGTCTCCTCCCCGGAGTGATGATGGCGCCCCGCCCGCTTCTTGGCGTCGGGCGGAGCGCTTGGGTCTCAGGGCGCGGCGCTCGGAACAAGGCGCCGAGCCGTCGGGCTCACTGGCCGTAAGTGGCGACGTCGACCTTGGACATGATCTCGGTCCAGTAAAGGTCGGCGAGCTGCTCGGTGGTCTTGACGTCCTTGGTCAGGCCGTCCCACTTCACGATCAGCTCCTTCATCTTCTCGGTCAGCGCCTCGCCGTCCTTCAGGCCGAAGCGCTCGGCATAGGACGCGGCCAGCGTGGTCGGGTCCGCGGCCACATGGGCGCGGGACTTCTCCAGCAGGTCCGGGGCGGCCATCGCGACGGGGATGCCGCGCTTCTTCATCTCGGCGATGCCCTTCTCGGACTCCTCGATGTAGACATAGGTGATCTTGGCGGCGAGACCGGCGGCCGCCTTCAGCATGGCGGTGCGGGTCGCCTCGTCGGCGCCGCTCCACACGTCCTTGTTGACCACCGCGGTGGCCGACGGGAACTGCGAGCCCGGAGCGCCTTCGGTCAGGAACTTCACCACGTCGATGAAGCCGAAGTTGAAGAGCTCGGGGTTCGACGAGGCGGAGCAGTCGAGCACGCCCTGGTTCAGGCCCTCGAAGGTCTCGTTGATCGACATCGACACGGGCGTGGCCCCCATCGCGGTCGCCCAGCGGGCCCACCACGCGCCACCGGCGCGGATGCGGGCGCCCTGCAGCTGCTCGAGCGAGTTGACCTCCTTGTTGCAGATCAGGTGATAGCGGGTGGAGGAGCCGCCGCCGAGGAACACCGCGTTCTGCGCCGAGAATTCGTCGAGGCAGGCCGGGCAGTTGAACAGCAGCCATTCCTGATAGGCGCCGGCGAAGACGATGCCGACCCGGTCGCCGTCCTCGACCGTGAGGTCGGTGAGCGCGGCGAGCTCGGTGCCGAAGTTCGAGGCGGGGAACTCGGACAGGAAGTAGGGCAGCAGGATCGTGGTCAGGTCGGCGATGCCGTCGCGCACGCCCGAGGTCGACTCGAGGAAGTTGAGCAGCGACAGCGGATAGATCTTGGCCTTGGTCTCGCCGCCGGTCTCCTTGTCGAGGATCTCGGCGAAGGTGTCGAAGGACCCGGCGGCGTTGGTGTTCGGCGGCCAGCCGATGGCGAAGCGCAGCGTGTCGGCCGAAGCGGTGGTGGCCGCGCCCGAGGCGGTCAGCGCGGCGCCGAGGCCGAAGAGCCCGGCGGCGATCTTGCGGTTGAGTTTCATACGATATCGCTCCCTGTCTTTGTGATCCGAAGGGCCTGGCCCCCGGTTTTCGCGTGCTGCGGCGCGGTCGGTCTTCCCGCGCCCTCCCCCCGAAGGGGCGGGCTCCCGCCCCCGCCCTCCGGTCATGCCGCGCGGGCGCGCCTTTCGGCCCGCCCGCGGGAATTCATTCGGCCGCGTGCTTGCGAGGCGCGGCCGGGGCCGCGGCGCTGCGCGGCGTGGGTTCCGGGATCTTGCCGCGGCGCTCGCCCAGATAGCCGAAGAGATAGGCGCCGACCTTGCGCATCTGGATCTCTTCCGAGCCTTCGGTGATCCGGTAGCGGCGGTGATGGCGGAAGATGTGTTCGAACGGCTTGTGGCGCGAATAGCCGATGCCGCCATGGACCTGCATGGCCCGGTCGGCGGCTTCGCAGCACAGCCGGTTCGCCCAGTAATTGCACATGGACACCTTGTCCGAGAGCCGCTTTTCGACTTCCGGGTGGGGCATCGAGTCCATCTCCCACGCGGTCTTGCGGATCAAGAGGCGCAGCATCTCGGCCTGGGTCGCAAGCTCCACCAGCGGGAACTGAATCGCCTGGTTGCGGGCGAGCTCCGTCCCGAAGGGCTTGCGGTGGCGGGCGTAGCGGATCGACTCTTCGATGCAGTAGCAGGCCGCGCCGAGGCTGGAGGCCGCCTGGCGGATCCGGTTCTCATGGACGAACGCCTGCGCGAGCGCGAGACCGCCGCCCATCGGGCCGAACACCGCCTCGTCCGGCACCCAGAGGTTGGTGAAGCTCAGGCGCGGGTGGTCGGTGGGCATGTTGAAGGTCCAGAGGAACTCCTCGACCTTCAGACCCGGCGTATCGGAGGGCGTCAGAAAGGCGGTGATGCCCTTGGCGTCCCCGGCCTCTCCGGACGTGCGCGCGAAGATCACGCAATGGGACGCCTCATGCATCCCGGTGATCCACATCTTCTCGCCGTCGATCCGCCAGCCCTTCACGCCGTCGCGGGTCTCCTCGACCGCGCGCGTCTCCATATGGGTCGCGTCCGAGCCGTGGTCCGGCTCGGTCAGCCCGAAGGCCATGCGGTATTCTCCGGCGAGCGCGCCCTTGATGAATTTTTCTTTCTGCGCGGGCGTGCCGAAGTCGCGCAGCATGACGATGACCGGGAAATTCCCGACCACCGAGTGTTCGTTCTGCAAATCGTTGAACAGACCCAGACCCTTGGCCGCCAGATGCTCGCGGATCACCGCCATCCACAGGTTCGACCCGCCGTCGCCGCCGAATTCCTTGGGCAGCGAGAACCGGTAGAACCCGGCCTTGTCGGCGCGCGCCTTCGCTTCGTCGAGCAGCGCCTCCCATTCCGGGCGCGGCAGGCCGCCGGCTTCGAAATCGGTGCGGGCGTATTCGCGGCGGTGGTCGAAGAACCGCTCGTTGTCGTCCTGGGCCTGCAGCGGCTTGATCTCCGCCTCGATGAAGGCGTCGAGCCGGGCGAGGTAGTCGACCAGTTCGGGGGGCAGCGCGAAATCCATGGGGTTATCCTTCCTGTCTCTCCGCCGTTCGGGCGCGGCGGTAGGGGGCGAAGCCCGGCTGGTCGACGGCGAGTTTTTCCATCGTCGTTGTCCAGAGGTGATCGGCGAGGCCGGGGGTCGAAAGGTCGACCTCCCCCGCCTTGATCCGGGCGGAGAGCTTTTCGGTGAGGGAGGCGAGATCCCCGGTCTCGCCCAGCAGGGCGGTCAGGCGGGCGGCCTCCGCGGTCTCGCCGGGGCCTGCATCCAGCGCACGGGCGGCGAGGTCGACGGCGGCGGCGGAGACGCGCGCCTCGAACGCCGCATGGGGGGGCAGATTGGGGGCCGCGGTCTCGCGCAGCCAGGCGGAGACGGCGGCGAGGATGTCCTGGGGTCTGGGAAAATCCTGCATCAGATCTCCCTCCCCGTCAGGTCGGCGATGAGCAGCAGTTCGGTTTCGGAGGCGCGCCGCGCGATGACGTGACGCTCGACCGAGTGGTCGACCCCGGCGCGGATCCAGGCGCCCATCTCCTCGATGATCACGCCCCAATGGAGGGCGCCGAAGCTCTCCCACCACCGCGCGGATTTCGGGTCGACGGTCTCGCCGCCCGCGGCTTCGTAGGCGGCCCACAGATCCTCGCGCGCGCCGCAGCCGCCGACCGGATGCGCGCCGCCGAAGCGCCAGGAGCCCATGCAGACCCAGCCGAAATCGGACATCGGGTCGCCCAGATGCGCCATTTCCCAGTCGAGCACCGCGCAGATCCGGTCGGGACCGCACAGGATGTTGCCCATCCGGAAATCGCCATGCACCAGCCGCGGCGCGCGGGGCGCAGGCGCGGTTTGCGCGAGGCGCGCGAAGGCCAGATCGAAGACCGGGCGGGCCTGACCGAACTCCGCATGACGCGCGGCAAGCCGGGCGAGCGAGGTTTCCGGCGTCCGCGCCTCCAGCCCCAGGCCGTCCGCGTCGATGCGATGGATGGCGGCGAGGATGGCGCCGGATTCCGCGGCGAAGCCCTCGCGAACCCCCGCGAACTCGGGCTTTCGAAGAATGCGGGCGGGGAGGGTTTCGCCCGGCGCCCGCGCCATGACGAACCCCTCGCCGGCCCCGTCCTCGGGCGTCAGCAGATGGGCGATGGCGGGGACGGGAGCGCCCTGCCCGGCGGCGAGGCCGATCAGCGCGGCCTCCGTCGCCAGCGGGATGCCGCCCTTGCCGGGGCGGGCCGCGGGGGGACGGCGGCGCAGGATCAACTCGCGGGCCCCGTCGCCGCCTGCGGCGCGGAACGCCCAGGTCTCCTGGCTCGCCCCGCCGGACAGGCGGGTGAGCCCCTCGATGGCCTCGCCGCCCAGGCGGGGCGCGAGGCGGGTCAGCGCGGCGTGCAGCGCGGTCTCTTCGGAGGCGGCTGCGGCCTCCGCCGCCGCGGCGTCGGCGGCGCGGGTGTCCTTCCGGGCGGGCGCGCTCAATTCACCTGCCGCTCACGGCCCTCCCAATAGGGGGCGCGCAGCTCGCGCTTCAGCAGTTTGCCGGACGCATTGCGCGGCATCTCGACGATCACGTCCACCGTCTTGGGGCACTTGAAGGCGGCGATGCGGGTGCGGATCCAGGCGGCGACCTCGTCCGGGTCGACCTTGCGCCCCGCCTTGGGGGTGACGATGGCCTTGACGGCCTCGCCCCATTTCTCGTCCGGCACGCCGATCACCGCGGCCTCGCC
>NZ_JBSRTQ010000039.1:0-30209 GCF_055129145.1 Albimonas sp.
CTTGGCCTTGAACGCGGCGATGATCGGCCCGGCCTCGGGCACGCGGGCGATGAAGTCGTCGGCCATGTCGGCGGTGACCTCCTTCATCTTCGCCAGCACATCGGCCGGCGGGGCCTGCACGGTCATGCCGTTGTCGGTCAGCTGCTTCATGCGGGTCGCGTGCTCGGCCTCCGAAATCGCCCAGAACTCCGGCTCCATCTTCCTGGCCAGGTCCTCCATGATCGTGCGCTGTTCGTCGGTCAGCTCGTTCCAGTAGTCCAGGTTCACCACCAGCACGTTGGTCGCCCACAGGTGGTTGGTGTTGTAGACGTGGTCGAGGAATTCCCAGTATTTCTGCGCCGCGGCGGTGGAGCCCGAGGTCATCACCGCGTCGAGCTTGCCGGTGGCGAGCGCCGGCACGATGTCGGCGTTGTTCATCTGCAGCGCCGCCATGCCGAGCCGCGAGACCATGGTCGCGGTGTTGGCGTCATAGGTGCGCATCTTGATGCCTTCGAAATCCTCGAAGGTGGCGATCTCCTTCTTGGTGAAGAAGTTCTGCGACGGCCACGGCACCATGTAGAGCGCCTTCTGGTTCCGCTTCTCCAGCTCGGCTTCCCAGATCGGGCGGACCAGGGAATGCATGACCTTCAGCTGGGCGTAGTCCTTGACCAGGAAGGGCAGCGCCTCGATGCCCAGGATCGGCAGGTCGCCCACATTCTGGAACATGCCGTATTCGGCCATCGGGACGGCGCCGTCCTCGACCGCGCGCAGGCTCTCGTTGGCCTTGATGCCGAGCGCGCCGCCGGGGTGGATGGTGAGCTTCACCTCGCCGTTCGTGGCTTCCTCGACCGCCTTGGCGTAGTTCATGCCGTCGAGGGTGTGGAATTCGGTGGCCCCCCAGGGATAGGCCACGTCCCATTCCACGGCGGCGGCGGGATGGGCGAGCGCGCCGGCGACGAGGCCGGCCAGGGCTAGGCGCATGAGCATATGCGAACCTCCGTTGGCTGTTGGTCAGGGGGCCGGCCCCGTTCTGCGCGGGGTCGCGGCATGGAAAAAGGGGCGCGCCTTGCGGGCGCGCCCCCAGGGATCAGGCCGGCGCCCGCTCCATCAGCTGCCGGGCGATGATGATGCGCTGCATTTCGTTGGTGCCCTCGCCGATGCACATCAGGGGGGCGTCGCGGTAATACCGCTCCACATGCAGCTCCTTGGAATAGCCGTAGCCGCCGTGGATGCGCATGGCGTCCAGGCTGTTGGCGACCGCGGCTTCGGAGGCGGCGTATTTCGCGATCCCCGCCTCCATGTCGCAGCGCTCGCCCCGGTCATAGGCCGCGGCGGCGTCATAGGTCAGCAGGGTGGCGGCGCGGGCGCGAACGGCCATCTCGCCCAGCATCAGCTGGATGGCCTGATGCTCCCCGATCGGTTTTCCGAAGGTCTTTCGGATCTGGGCGTATCTGACCGAGTCCTTCAGCGCGGCCGAAGCGAGCCCGCAGCCGCGCGCGGCGACGTTGATCCGGCCCAGCTCGAGCCCGCCGACGGCGGTCTGGAAGCCGCGGCCCTCGACGCCGCCGATCAGGCGGTCGCCGCCGACATGGAAGTCGTCGAAGACCAGTTCGGCGCTGTCGATGCCCTTGTAGCCCAGCTTCTCCAGCTTCCTGGACACCGTGAACCCCTCGCCCTTCTCGGCGAGGAACATCGACATGCCCTTGTGGCGGGGGCTCGCCTCCGGATCGGTCTTGACCAGCAGCGCGAAGATCGACCCGTGGATGCCGTTCGAAATCCAGGTCTTGGTGCCGTTGATGACGTAGCCATTGCCGTCCTTGCGGGCGCGGGTGCGGATGCCCTGAAGGTCGGTGCCCGCGTCGGGCTCGGTCAGCGCGAGGCCGCCGCGCAGTTCGCCGGTGGCGAAGCGGGGCAGCCATTCGGCCTTCTGCTCCGGCGTGCCCATGCGGGAGACGCAGGACGCCATGATGAGGTGCGAGTTGAAGATCCCCGAAAGGCTCATCCACGTCTCGGCGATCTTCTCCACGATCATCGCGTAGGTGGTCGCCGACAGGCCGAGCCCGCCGTATTCCTCGGGGATCGTCGCGCCGAAGAGGCCGAGCTCGGCCATCTGGCCGACCATCTCCTCGGGCCACTCGTCGGCATGTTCGAGGCGGAGCACATGGGGGCGCACGTCGCGCTCCAGCCACTTCTCCACCGCGTCGAGGATCATGCGGTCGTCGTCGGAAAGCTGGGCGGCCATCAGTAGCCCGCCTTCGCTTCGTTCTCGAAGCCCACCTTGGCGACGAGCACGGTGCGCACGAAGGAGCAGACCATGACGCCGTCCTGATTGAAGCCGCGGGTGGCGACGGTGACGAGGCCGGCGCCGGGGCGGGACTTGCTCTCGCGCTTCTCGATCACCTCGGATTCGGCCGTCAGCGTGTCGCCGGCGAAGAGGGGATGGGTCAGCTTGATGTCGGTCCAGCCGAGGTTGGCGATGGCCTTCTGGGAGACGTCGGTGACCGACATGCCGACCATCAGCGCCACGGTGAGCGGCGAGCAGACGATGGCTTTGCCGAACTCGGAATGCTTGGCGTATTCCGCATCGAAATGCATCGGATGCGTGTTCATGGTCAGCAGCGTGAACCAGGTGTTGTCGGTCTCGGTGATGGTCCGGCCGGGGCGGTGCTCATAGATGTCGCCCGGCTGGAAATCCTCGAAGTAACGCCCGAAGCGCTCCCGGTAACGGTTCTCGCCGACTTTCTCGATGGTTCCGGCCATGGTCTGGGTCGCCTTCTTCTGACGCGGCGGTGGCGCCGCATTTGTCCGGACTATCGGGCTTTGGTCGCGATTCTGTCAAGGAGTTGTCCGGACAAATTTGCCTCTAGCCTCGCGCCGCCGCGATCACCGTCATCCGGGCGAGGAGGGCGGCGTCGGGCAGGGTCTCGACCCTTGCCGCGGTTTCGATCAGGGCGTCGGCGGCCTCCGCCGGCATCGGGGCGCGGCCCCAGCCGACGCAGCGACGGAATTTCGCCAAGTTCTCGGCGTCGGTCAGCGCGGCGTCGGGGTGGCCGTAGATCTGGGGCAGGGCGATCTCGTGGACCGTCCCGTCCTTCAGCGTCACCTGCCACCATTGGGGCGCGAGCGCGCTCTGGCTGGGGTTGGCGTCGGTCTCCACCTCCACCATCGCGGCGAAGGCGTGGATCCGCGGGTCGGACAGCACCGCGGGGTCGGAGAACTCGGTCACGTCGACTTCGCCGCGCGCCAGCCACGCGCCGGCGACGTAGCGCAGGCAGAGCTTGGCGTAGTTCGGCTCGGGATTGGGGATGTCGGGGCGCCCGACCAGGCGGGTGACCAGCGGCGGGGCGGTTCCGCGCACGGCCGCCACGTCGTCGGGGGCGAAGCCGTGGGTCCCGGTCAGCCGCCTCAGCGCGTCGACCACGCCATGGGTCAGCCGGCCGGAGGGGAAGGGCTTGTGCGACAGGCGCGAGATCTGCCACTCGGTCCCCATCTTCTCGCGGATGGGGGCGAGGTCGAACTGGTCGTCCTCCAGAAGGCGCAGATAGCCGTAGGGCCCGTCGATCACGTCATGCGGGCCGCGGAACCCGGCCTTCGCCAGATCCAGCGCGCAGATGGCGCCGCGGGCGTTGAAGCCGATCTGGAGGCCGAGCACCGGGGAGCCTTCGACATGCGGCTGCAGGGTGCCGGAGGTCTGGCCATACATCGCGCCGAATGCGTCCTTCACCCCGGACTTGTCCAGACCCTCCAGCCGGGCCATGGCGGCGACGGCCCCGAAGCCGCCGGCGGTGGCGGGGCGGAACCAGCGGATCGGGCCGACCGCGGCGACGCCCAGCAAAGTCGCCACATCCACCCCGATGCAGAGCGCCAGCAGGAAATCCCGCCCCGTGACCGGGCGGCCCTGACCGGCGCGACGCTCGCAATAGGCCATCAGCGCCGAAAGCACCGTCGCCATGGGATGCACCACCGCGGCCTCGTGCACGCAGTCATATTCCAGGCAATGGATCTGGTAGGCGTTGACCACCGCGGCCTGGGTAGCGGGCAGGCGCTCGCCGGTGACCCAGACGGTGGCCTCGTCGCCGTCGCCCCAGCCGCGGGCGGTGTCGATCAGCGCGTCGATCGCGGCCCCGCGGGATCCCGCGATGGCGACGCCGAGCGTATCCAGCAGGTAGGTGCGCGCCCGGTGCAGGTCATGGGGCGAAAGATCCTCGAACCGCGCGCCGCGCACGTGGTCGACGATCACGTCGATGATTGGGGTCTGGTCGGTCATGCGTGCTCCTCCGCGCGCCAAAGGTCGGGGGCGGGATAATCGGCGGCGAGCCAGGCCTCGCCCGCGCGGGCGGTCCAGACGAGGGCTGCGGCCTCGGCCAGCCGGCCCAGCCGGGCGAGGTCGGTCGCGTCATAGGTCAGCCGGGCCTGAGCGGCGGCGACGGTCTGACCGACCAGCCGCCCGCCGGAAAAGAACGGGTGGTAGATCGAGGACCCCATGCGGGAGGTGCGCAGGAACTGGCGGAAGCCCGCGTCGGCGTCGGTGTTGGGGACCAGCACGGGCCGGCCCTCCGCCACCACCGCGCCGGGATGGTTCCACGCGATGGGGATCGCGAGGCGGCGCTGCTCGGGCGGGAACCCGGCGGAGGCGACCAGCATGTTGTAGCGGCGGTCGGGGGTGACGAGGAACACGCCGCCGATGCGGTAGTCGCGCTCCCCCTCCATCAGCCCGCCGGGGGCGGCGGCCGCGTCGGGGTCGCCGAGCCCCGCCTGCGCGGCGGCGGTCAGCGCCGCCAGCGCGCTTTCCAGGTCGCCCGCCGCGGCGGCGCCCTGGGCGGCGGTCGTCAGCAGGGCGTCGAAGTCCGGGTCGGTCAGGCGGGGCATGGTCGGATCCTCGGGCGGCGGGGCGGGCGGAGGTTGCGGCGTGGGCCGAGGCGGGGTCGGCCCGGATCGAAAGACCCTCCCGCAGCGGCCCGGCAAAGACCGCCGCGGGAGGCAGGGTCGCCCGGGCCTGGCCAACACGCGGCCCGGGCGACCCTCCGCACGGCGTCGACAGGGGGCGCGCCGTGCGGAGAAGGGCGGCGGGGGCGTGGCCCCCGCCGCGGGCCGGATCACTTGATGGTCAGATCGACGACCGGACCGATATCGGCGTTCCACAGCGCCACGCAGGCGTCGCCGCAGCGGGTCTTGAAGCCGGGCAGCACGCCCTCGATCATCGCCTCGCGACGCAGCGCCACGTCCTCGGGGGTCGGGTCGACGCGGGTCATGCCGGCGGGCTCGCCCTCGGGGCAGGGGCCGGTGGTGTTGCAGGCGATGCCGATCTCGTTTTCCTCGGCGTTGAGCGCCCACATCTCGGCCTCCATCGCCTTGATCCCGTCGCGCAGCGTGGCGCGCTCGTCCTCGGGCAGCCCGTCCCACCAGGCCTTGTTGGCCATGGTCGCGCCGGCGCCCCAGTTGACGGGGAGGGTGTAGAGGAACTTCGCGCCCTCATGCCACTTGGCCGAATAGCCGCCGAGCGTGCCGGTGATGGCGCAGTCGATCACGCCCTGCTGCAGGCCCTGCTGGACCTCGCCGAAGGCCATGGCCACGGCCTGACCGCCGAAATACTCGATGAAGTCGGCCTGGGAGGCGCCGGACGAGCGCACCTTCTTGCCCTTCAGGTCGGCGAGCCCGGCGAATGCGTCCCGGCAATAGAGGATCTGCGCCTGGTAGGAGTGCAGCGACAGGATCTCCAGCCCGAGGTTCTTCGCGTAGTAGTCGACCAGCGCCGGGCGGAACGCCTCGGTCACCGCCTTGAATTCCTCGATGGTGGGGTTGAGGCCGGCGAGGTCGGTGGCGTCGTTGATCGGCACGTCGCCGGCCGAATGGCCGAGCTGGCCGGTGGCGATGTTCATCACGCCCTGGCCGAGCAGGCGGAAGAGCTCGGGGCCCTTCAGCCCCATCTCGTTCCAGGGCTTGAAGTTGGCCTTGATGTCGCCGCCCGACAGCGCCTCGACCTTCTCCTCCCAGAACGGCCGCTCGAGCAGCTTGGACTGGGTGGTGATGCCCAGATTGCCCACCACGTTCACCGTGAGCGCCTGCGCCGCCCCGGTCGCCGCGATGAGCGCGCCGGCCCCCGCCAGAATGGTCCTGATCCGCATGCCTAGTCCCTCCGTCCTGTTGGTCATTTTGGTTTTCATCGCGCGCCCGCTCACATCGCGATCCCGGGCAGCCACATCGCCAGGCCGGGCGCGAGGATCAGCAGCCCGATCATGACGAGCATCATGGCGAGGAAGGGCGTGGCCCCGAGCATCACCTGCCGGATCGGCCCCGGCGACGCGCCGCGCACGCCCTGCACCACGAAGAGGTTGACCCCGATGGGGGGCGTGATCAGCGCCGCCTCGATCAGGATCATGAACAGCACCCCGAACCACACCAGGTCGTAGCCGAGGGCTGCCACGACCGGGGCGACGACGGGGGTGGTGGCGACCATCAGGGACAAGGTCTCCATGAAGCAGCCGAGCACCAGATAGGCGCAGACGATGATGAGGATCACCGTCACCGGCGACACGTCGAGCCCGGTCATCGCGTCGGTGATCGCCGTGGTCAGCCCGATGGAGACCATGACGAAGTTGAGGAAGAAGGCCGCGACCACGATCAGCATCACCATCGCGGTGGTGCGCATCGCCCCCTCCAGCGCCGCCCAGAGCGAGGCGCGCGAAAGTTTTCCGCGCGACGCCGCCAGCGCCAGGGACGCGACGACGCCGAGCGCGGCGGCCTCGGTGGGCGTGGCGAGGCCGGCGTAGATCGAGCCGACCACGACGCCGAATAGCCCGAGCGGCGCGGCGAGCGCCCGCAGCCCGCGCCAGCGCGCCGGCCAGTCCGCCTCCCCCCGCCCGCCGTCGAGCCCGGGGCGCGCGATGCAGATGCCGGCGATGACGGCGGAGAAGAGCCCCGCCAGCAGCAGCCCCGGGATCAGGGCGGCGAGGTAGAGGCGCGTCACCGACACCTCCGCCAGCACCCCGTAGAGGATCATGTTCACGGAGGGCGGAATGAGAATGCCCAGCGTGCCGCCGGCGGCGATCGAGCCGAGATAGAGCGAGGGGTTGTAGCCCAGCCGCGTCATGTTCGGGATCGCCACGGTGCCGATGGTGGCCGCCGTCGCGACCGAGGACCCCGAGGTCGCGGCGAACAAGGTGCAGGAGGCGATGTTGGTGTGCATCAGCCCGCCGGGGATGCGGTTCACCCAGGCGTCCACGCCCTCATACATGTCCCGGGCGATGCCGGCCCGCAGCAGGATCTCGCCCATCAGGATGAACATGGGCGCCGCGACCAGCACGAATTCGGTGGAGGCGGACCACAGGATCTCGCCCAGCGCCGGGAGCAGCGGGAAGAACGAATAGACCTCCGACAGGCTGACGGCGAGGATGCCCAGCACGGCGGCCACGGGCAGGGCGAGCGCGATCAGGCCCGCGAGGATCAGGGCGGCGACGCCGGTCATGCGGTCTCCTCCTCGCGGACCACGCCGGAGGCGGCGTGGACTTGCGCGAAACGGCCGCGCGCGAGGCGCAGCAGGGCCTGCGCCGTCAGCAGCACGGCGATGCCGGCGAACCAGGTGAGCCCCGTGGCCCAGACCGATTGCGGGATCGCCAGCGGCAGGCGGAGCGTGGAATTGGGCATCGCCCCCATCGCGGCGCTGCGCATGGCGACGCCCCAGCCGTGGATCGCCATGGTCGTGGCCATCGAGGCCAGCGACATCAGCGCCAGCGTGTCGAGGATGGCGCGGGTCGCGAGCGGCAGGCGGGCGTAGATCAGGTCGATGCGGATATGCGCCCGCTCGGTCAGCGCGTAGGAAAACCCGAAGGCGACGGCGGCGGCGAAGCCGAAATTGGTCAGCTCGAAGCTGTGCAGCCCGATCTCGGCGCCCAAGCCCCCGGGCAGGTTGCGCAGGATCACCTCGGCCGTCACCAGAACCGCGCAGGCCAGCACCGCCAGTCCGCCGAGCCGCGCCGACCAGCGCGACGCCGCCTGCACGGCCCGGTCGAACCGCGCCTCGATATCCCGATCCCGGCTCATGCCGTGCCTCCTGCGCGCCGCAACCGGGCGAAAAGCGGGCGCATCAGCAGAGGCGCCGCGTAAATGGGGATCTGGGCGGTGACGACGACGAGGGCCGCGCGCTCCTCGACCGCGCCGGTGACCGCGGCGACCATCAGCGCCATGTTGCGCACCGAGGAGGCCAACCCCGCCGCCGCGGCGCGGTCCCGCCCGGCGCCGCGGAAGAGGGTGACGGCGGCGAGGCAGGAGCCGATGGAAAGCGCCCAGGTCAGGCCGAGGAGGGCGAACCACCCGGCGGGGTCCGCGGAAAGCGCCGGCCCGATGTCGTCGGTCACCGCGAAGCCGATCAGCGCCATCAGCGACACCGCGGCGGCGTCGAGCGGCAGGGACGCGCGGTTCACCGCCTCGGCCCCGATGAGTTTTCGCGCCAGCAGCGACAGGGCGAAGGCGGCGCCGATCAGGCCGGCTAGGCGCAGCGCGAGGGCCGACACGTCCACCCCCTGCTCCAGCCCCGGCATCAGCGCGGTGACCGCCCAGACGGTGGCGGGGGCGGCGAGCGTGGCGGGGATCGACAGCGCCACGACCAGAGCGGGTTCGATCCGCACCAGAATGGCGAAGGCCGCGGCGGAGGAGAGCGGCGGCGCGGCGGCCGCCAGCGCGAGCCCGGTGGCGAGCCAGCCCGGGCCCCCCGCCGCCAGCACCAGGCCTGCGGCGAGCGCCGGCGTGACCACCAGCATCACCACGCAGACCGCGAGGATATGGCCGGGCCGCGCGAAGGCGGCGCGCAGCTTCGCCGGCTCCACCCGCAGCATCGACAGCACCACCAGCGCCACCGACAACGGCGCCACCGCGGGGCGCACCACCGCGGCCGCGTCGGGCGAAGCGAGGCCTGCCGCCAGCGCCCCCAGCATGATCACCGGCGCCCGCTGGGCGATCTGGCGCAGCGTGGCGCTCATGCCGGGAACCGTCGGGGGCGCCGTTTCATGTCAGCCCTGCCAGGGACAGCAGGCGGCGAAGCGGTCGGCGATCTGGCCGCGCTGGGCGATCCACACGCCCTCGTCCTGAGCGGCGGCGACATGTTTGAGGAACTGGTCCAGCGCCCCGATCCGCCCCGGCCGGCCGATGATGCGCAGATGCAGGCCGACATTGAGCATCTTCGGCCCCTCGTCCCGGCTCTCCTTCAGCAGCCAGTCGAAGGACGCCCGCGCATAGTCGAGCCAGGCCTGCGGGGTCAGCGAGGGCGAGGTCCAGAACTTCATGTCGTTGGTGTCGATGGCGTAGGGCATGCAGATCAGCGGTTTTGTGGAACCGTCCGCCATCTCCACCCCTTCCCAGCGGGGCACGTCGTCGGAGAGGTCGTCCATGTGGTAGGAATAGCCCTCCTCCACCAGCAGCCGGCGGGTGCGCGGCGTGTGGAGGTAGCGGGAGAGCCAGCCGTTGGGGCGCGTGCCGGTGGTCGCCTCGATCGAAGTCGCGGCCTTGGCGATGAACTCACGCTCGCGCGGCTCGTCGTAGGAGAACTGGTGGATCCAGCGATAGCCGTGGGAGGTCGGCTCGTGCCCGCCCTCGCGGATCATCTCGGCGATATGGGGGGCGCGTTCGAGGCTGAGCGCCGCGGCGGTGACCGTGGTGGTCACGCCGTGCTTCTTCAGCAGCTTGAAGATGCGCGGCCCGCCGGCGCGGATGCCGTATTGGTAGTTGGATTCGTTGGCGTAATTGCGGATGGGGGCGCCGAGCGCCACGCCCAGTTCGTCCACCGGCTCCGGCTTCTTGTCGCCGTCGGCGATGCTCATTTCGGAGCCTTCCTCGACATTGACCACCAGGGACAACGCCAGGGTCTTGCCGTCCGGCCAGCTGAGTTCGCCCGTCATGTCTTCCTCCGTCGCGGTCCGGACTCGGAATTGTCCGGACAAATTTAACATTCAGGTCCGGACAGGACTTGTCAAGCGGCTGCGTGGAGCGGACTGCATGGTTTCCCTCCGACGGGACCTCAAGCGCCTGCCGCATAGGCGGAATATCGGAGGGGTTGCTTAAAAGACAGGACATCATCGCCTGGAGCGGCGGCGTAATCCCGTATCAATTCCGAAAAAAAGCGCCGCGGCTCGGCAAAAAAAAGCGCCGCGGCGGAGGACCGACGCGGCGCAGGTTGCAGGTGCGGCGCGGGAGGAGACCGCGGCGACCCGATGGGGGGGCCTTCGGGGCCTAGACGGCGCCCAGCGCGGGGTGGAGGGCGCGATGCCGCGCATAGGCGGCCGCGTAGGCGTCGGCGAAGGCGAGATCGGGCAGGATCTCGGATTCGGTGGCGGGGGGGGCGCAGACCGTCATCGGGTCCGCGCCTTCGGCGGCGATCAGCGCCAGGCGGGCGGCGCCGAGCGTCGCGCCGAACGCGCCGGAAGCGGGGATGTCGATGGGCACGCCCAGCGCGTTGGAGACTGAGGCGAGCCAGACCCGCGACCGGCTGCCCCCGCCCACCGCCGTCGCCCGCTCCACATCCTGGCCGGCGGCGCGCAGGGCCTCCAGGCAATCGCGCAGCGCGAAGGCGACGCCGTCCATCACCGCGCGGGTCAGCGCGGGGCGGTCGGCGGCATGCGACAGGCCGAAGAAGCCGCCGCGGATGGCGGCGTCGTTATAGGGCGTCCGCTCCCCGGCCAGATAGGGCAGGAAGGCGACGGGGCCGGGGGCCTCCGTCCGCCCGCCAAGCTCCGCCACCAGGGCCGAGGCCGGCTGGCCGGCGATGCGCGCGAACCAGTCGAGCGCCGAGGCCGCCGACAGGATCACCCCCATCTGGTGCCACATGCCGGGCAGGGCGTGGCAGAAGGCGTGCACCGCGCTGCCGGGCGCGGGCAGATAGCGGTCGGTGGCCGCGAAGAGCACCCCCGAGGTGCCCAGCGACACGAAGGCCGCGCCGGGCGTCACCGCGCCGGTCCCGATGGCCGACGCCGCATTGTCGCCGCCACCGCCCGCCACAACGATCCCCTCGGGCATCCCCCAGCGCCGGGCGAGCGCGGGGCGCAGGGTCCCGGAGACCTCGGTCCCCTCGACCAGATCGGGCATCTGCGCGCGCGTCATCCCCCCCGCCGCCAGCAGCTCGGGCGACCAGGCCCGGGCGCCGGTGTCTACCCATCCGGTCCCGGCGGCGTCGGAGACGTCCGACACATGGCCTCCCGTCAGCCACAACCGCAGATAATCCTTGGGGAGCAGCACTTTGCGGACACGGGCGAAGAGCGCCGGCTCATGCGCCGCCGCCCAGACCAGTTTCGGCGCCGTGAACCCCGGGAACACGATGTTGCCGGAAATCGCCCGAAACCGCGGATCCGCGTCGAGCGCCGCCGCCTCGACCGAGGCGCGCACGTCGTCCCACAGAATGCAGGGCCGCAGCGGCCGGTCGGCCTCATCCAGAAGGGTCGCGCCATGCATCTGGCCCGAGAGGCCGATGCCGCGGACCCGGCCCATGTCCTCGGGCGCCTGCCTGGCGAGCGCGGCCACCGCCCGGTCGGCGGCGGCGAGCCATGCGTCCGGCGCCTGCTCCGACCATCCCGGACGCGGCCGCGACAACTCCAGCCCGGCCTCGGCGGAGGCGACGACGCGCTGCGCCGCGTCGATCAGCAGCGCCTTGACGCCGGAGGTTCCCAGGTCCAGCCCCAGGTAGCGCCCGCCGCCCGCGGCGCCCGCCATGCCCACCGCCCCGGTCATGCGCGGAGCCCTTTGGGGCGCTGCGTTAACCCACAGGCGACACGCCATGCGTCAGTTGCATGACGGATTTGTTCGCACACCCTCTTTTCCGGATCTGCGCGCCGGTCTACATGCCGTCTCAACAGCGGCGCCGAATGCGCGCCGAAGCGCGGCCAGCCACCTGGCGCCGCGCGGCCCCGAAACCGCATCGCATATGCAGGTTCGCCGCGGACACGGCCGGGATATCCCCGGCCCTCGCCGCGGCGTCGCCTGTCACGCCCTGGAGACACGACATGACCTCGCTCGCTTTCACGCACGCTTCCGCCCGTTCCACCGCCGGCGCCGGCTTCTTCCGCGACCTGATGGACGGCCTCGCCCGTCGCCGGTCCTTCGCCCGCACCCGCGCCTCGCTGGAGCGGCTGTCGGACAGCGCGCTCGCCGATATCGGGCTGGAGCGTGGGGACATCCCCGCCGCCGCCGCCCGCGCCGCCTACGGCGTCAACGTCTGACCCACGCAGGCCCGGGGATCTCCCGGCGCCGAAGTTGAACGACCCGATCGGGCCCGCCTTGCGCGGGCCCGAAGCCTGTCCGGGGCGGCTCATGCGCCGAGCGGGGCGCCGGCGGGCAGGGCGAGATACCGCTCCAGCACCGAAGCGGTCCCGTCGCGCCAGAGCCTGTTCAGCGCCTGGCCGAACGCCTCGGCGAAGGCGGGCGCGTCGGCCAGATCCCCGAAGATGTCGCGCAGGGCGAGGAACGCGGCCGGATCGGTCTTCGCCGCCATCGCCGCCGCCTGCAGACGTTCGGCCTGCTCATCCTCCAGCACGTATTTGCGGCCCGACTCGCTGACCCCGGCGAGATAACGGCACCAGAGCGCGCTTTCGAGCGCCAGTCCGGTCACCGGCGCGCCCTGCGCCACCCGGTCCTTCGTCGAGGGCAGGATGAATTTCGGCTGGCGGTTGGATCCGTCGAGGCAGAGGCGCGCGATGGTGTCCTTCACCTCCGGATTGGCGAAGCGCGATTTGATCAGCGCGAGGTAGTCCCAGACGTCCTGACCCGGCGGCGGCGGGACCATGGGCACGATCTCCTCCGTCTCCACCTTGTCGAGAAAGCCCGCGACCAGCGGATGGGCCATCGCGTCATGGGCGTAATGGCAGTCGAGCAGGGCGCCGGGATAGGCGATGCAGGCATGGCCGCCGTTGAGGATGCGCAGCTTCATCCGTTCATAGGCCGCGACGTTCCCGGTGAAGGCGACGCCTACGGCCTCGAATTCCGGGCGGCCGGTGGGGAAGCGGTCCTCCAGCACCCATTGCCGGAACGGCTCGCAGAAGACCGGGGCGGCGTCGTCGAGCCCGAAATCGTCGCGCAGCACGGCGCGCCGCGCGTCGTCGGTGACCACGGCGATGCGGTCGACCATGCCGTCGGGGGCGACGACGTTCGCCGCCGCCCAGTCGGCGAAGGCCGGGTCGTGCAGGCGGGCGAGCCCGACCAGCGCCGCCATCGCCACATGGCCGTTGCCCGGGATGTTGTCGCACGACATCACCGTGAAGGGCGGGATCGAGGCGTGGCGCCGGCGGCGCAGGGCCGCGAGCATCGCGCCGAAGACGGTGACCGGCCGGTCGGGATGGGCCGCGTCGGCGAGGATCTGGGGATGGTGCGCATCGAAGGCCCCGGTGGCGCTGTCGAGGAAATATCCGCCCTCGGTCACGGTCAGCGACACGATGCGGATCGCGGGGTCGCACATCGCCTTGATCAGCGGCGCGTTGTCGGGGGCGACGGGGGCGAAGCCGGTCATCGCGCCGCAGACCCGGGCGCGCAGCGCGCCGGGTTCGAGCTCGACCACGGTCGAGAGCCAGTCCTGCGCCTCCAGCCGCTCGCGCATCCCGGCGTCGGCTTCGCGCACGCCGGCGCCCATGATCCCCCAGTCGAGCGACTTGCCCATGGCGAAGAGGTCGTCGAGGTAGATCGCCAGATGCGCGCGGTGAAAGTTCCCCACCCCCACATGCAGGATGCCGGGGGTCACCCGCGCGCGGTCATAGGCGGGCGCCGCCACGCCGGCGGGCAGGGCGGCGAGGGAGGCTTGCGACAGACGGATCATTTCCGCTCCTTGAGGCGGGTCAGCTCATCCACTGGCCGCCATCCACGTTGTAGGTCTGGGCGACGATGTAGGCGGCCTCGTCGGAGGCGAGGAAGATCGCCATGCCGGTCAGGTCGGCGGCGGTTCCCATGCGCCCGTAGGGCACGGCCTCGCCCACCTGTTTCTTCTTTTCGCCCGGCGCCCGGTTTTCGAGCCGGGCGAAGAGCGCGTCGACCCCGTCCCAGTGCTCGCCATCCACCACGCCCGGCGCGATGGCGTTGACGTTGATGCCATGGGCGATGAGGTCCAGCCCGGCCGACTGGGTCAGCGAGATGATCGCCGCCTTGGTGGCGCAATAGACCGCGACCAGAGGCTCGCCTCGGCGTCCGGCCTGGGAGGCCATGTTGATGATCTTGCCGCCTTTTCCCCGCGCGATCATGCGCCGGGCGACGGCTTGCAGGCAAAAGAGCGCGCCTTTGACGTTCACCGAGAACAGGCGGTCGAAGCTCGCCTCGGCGATGTCGACGATGGGGGCGGCGTCGAAGAGGGCGGCGTTGTTGATCAGGATGTCGATGTGGCCCAGCGCGGCTTCCGCCTCGGCCACCGCGGTCTCGATGGAGGCGACGTCCGACACATCCATTCGCACCGCCACGGCGCCGGGGATGGTCGCCGCAGCGGCCTCGGCGCGCGGCAGGTCGATGTCTGCGAGCGCGACGCGCGCGCCTTCCGCCGCATAGGCCTGCGCGAAGGCGAGGCCGATGCCGCGGCCGGCCCCGGTGATCAGGGCGGTCTTGCCCGCGAGCCGGGTCACAGCGCCAGCCCGTCGGGGCCGAAGCGGTAGACGCGGCCCTCCTCCGGGGTCAGGTAGACCGTGTCGCCATGGCGGGATTCGAACTCGCCGTTGGCGCGCGCGGTGACCGGGCCGACGCCCTCCACCTCCACATGCAGGAAGGTGTCGGAGCCCAGATGCTCGGCCACGCCGACGCGGCCGCGCCATTGGCCGCTGTCGTGGGACAGGACGAAATGCTCGGGCCGCACGCCGATGGTGGTCGCGCCGGCCTTCTCCGCCTCCGCCCCTTCGACCAGATTCATCGCGGGGGATCCGATGAAGCCCGCCACGAACCTGTTGCGCGGGGCGCGGTAGAGCTCGAGCGGGGAGCCGACCTGTTCGATCCGCCCGCCCTGCAGCACCACGATCTTGTCGGCCATGGTCATGGCTTCCACTTGGTCATGGGTCACGTAGATCATCGTGGTCTTGAGGCTCTGGTGCAGCTCGGAGATTTCGAGGCGCATGTTCACCCGCAGGGCCGCGTCGAGGTTCGACAGCGGCTCGTCGAAGAGGAAGGCCGAGGGCTCGCGCACGATGGCCCGGCCGATGGCGACGCGCTGGCGCTGGCCGCCCGAGAGCTGGCCCGGCTTGCGGTCGAGATAGTCGGTCAGGTTGAGGATTTTCGCCGCGCCGCGGACCTTGGCGTCGATCGCGGCCTTGTCCATGCCCGCCATCTTCAGCGGGAAGGCGATGTTCTTGCCGACCGTCATATGCGGGTAGAGCGCGTAGGACTGGAACACCATCGCGAGCCGACGCCTGGCAGGCGCGAGGTCGGTCGCGTCGGTCCCGTCGATCAGGATCTTGCCGTCCGACACGTCCTCCAGCCCCGCGATCAGGCGCAGGAGGGTGGACTTGCCGCAGCCCGACGGGCCGACGAAGACCACGAACTCGCCGTCCTCGATCTCCAGGTCCACGCCGTGGATGACCTGCGCCTCGCCGAAGCGTTTGACCACGTTCTGAAGGGTGATCGCGCCCATGGAAACTCCTCCCGTTCTTGACGGTTCTTATTTGACGGCGCCGAAGGTCAGCCCGCGGACCAATTGCTTCTGGGAGAACCAGCCCATCACCAGGATCGGCGCGATGGCCATGGTGGAGGCGGCCGAGAGCTTGGCCCAGAACAGGCCCTCGGGGCTGGAATAGGAGGCGATGAAGGCGGTCAGGGGCGCCGCCTTCGCCGCGGTGAGGTTCAGGGTCCAGAACGCCTCGTTCCACGCGAGGATGATGTTGAGCAGCAGGGTGGAGGCGATGCCGGGAACCGCCATCGGGGCCAGCACCGACACGATCTCCTGCCGCAGGCTTGCGCCGTCCATGCGCGCGGCCTCCAGGATCTCGCCGGGGATCTCTTTGAAGTAGGTGTAGAGCATCCACACGATGATCGGCAGGTTGATCAGCATCAGCACAACCACCAGCGCCGCGCGGGTGTCGAGCACGCCCCAGTCCCGCGCGATCAGGTAGATCGGGACCAGCACGCCGACGGGGGGGAGCATCTTGGTCGACAGCATCCACATCAGGACGTCTTTGGTCCGCCGGGTCGGCGAAAACGCCATCGCCCAGGCGGCGGGCACGCCGACCAGCAGGCCCAGAGCGGTGGAGCCGACCGAGATGATCACCGAATTCATCGCGTGCAGGAAGTAGTTCGACCGCTCCTGCACCGCGAAATAGTTTTCGAAGGTCCAGTCGAAGAACAGGAACGACGGGGGCGTGGTGACCGCTTCGACCTCGGTCTTGAACGACGTCAGGATGGTCCACAGGATCGGGAAGAACAGCACGAGCCCGATGGTCCAGCCGATCAGCGTGAACAGCGCCTTGCGCTGGCGGGTGGCGGTGCGCGGCATGGCTCAGCTCTCCAGGTTCTTGCCGATCATCCGGATCAGGAAGATCGCCACGATGTTGGCCAGGATCACCGCCACGACCCCGCCGGCGGATGCCGTGCCGACGTCGAACTGCAGCAGGGCCTGCGTGTAGATGAGATAGGCGAGGTTGGTCGACGCGTTGCCGGGACCGCCCGAGGTGGTCACCAGGATCTCGGCGAAGACCGACAAGAGGAAGATCGTCTCGATCAGCACCACCACCGTCAGTGCGCGCGCGAGATGGGGGAGCGTGATGTGGATGAAGATCGACACCGGGCCCGCGCCGTCCATCTCCGCCGCCTCCTTCTGGTCGCGGTCGAGCGATTGCAGCGCGGTGAGGATGATCAGCGTCGCGAAGGGCAGCCAGGCCCAGGCCACGATGATGATGATCGAGAGGAGGGGGAAGGAGGACAGCCAGTCCACCGGCTCGGCCCCGACCCCCCGCGCCATCCAGGCGAAGAGGCCGTTCACCGGGTGCATCAGCATGTTCTTCCAGACCAGCGCCGAGACGGTGGGCATCACGAAGAACGGCGCGATCGCCAGCAGCCGCACGATGCCCTGGCCCCAGAACGGCTGATCGAGCAGCAGGGCGAGGAACACCCCCCCGATCACCGTGATCGCCAGCACGCCGCCGACGAGCACAAGCGTGTTCTGCACGGCGATGGGGAAGGCGGGGTCGGTGAGGAAGAATTCGTAGTTCAGGAAGCCGGTCCATTCCTCCATCCCCGGCATCAGCAGGTTGTAGCGGAGGAAGGAGAAGTAGAGCGTCATGGCCAGCGGCACGGCCATCCAGATCAGCAGCAGGATGACCGCCGGCGCCATCATCGCGCGCGCCGCCGTTTTCGTGTGAAGCGTGGCCATGGGCCTGACCCTCCGGTCCCTGTGGGGAAGAGGCGCGGGCGGCTGCGGCCAGGGGGGGGCCTGGCCTGCCGCCCGCGCCGGGGCGCGGTCAGGTCATCGGGCGGGCAGCGAGGACCAGCCGCCCGACGACCTGCCCCGCGTCTCAGTAACCGGCGCGCTTCATCTCGCGCGCGGTCAGGGTCTGGGCGTTGGCCAGCGCCTGGTCGACGGTGATCTGGCCGGCGAGCGCCGCGGAGAACTGCTGACCCACCGCCGTGCCGATGCCCTGGAATTCGGGGATCGCCACGAACTGCACGCCCACATAGGGCACCTCGTCGACCGTCGGATGCTTGGGGTCCGCGGCCTGGATCGAGGCGAGGGTCATGGCCGCGAAGGGCGCCGCCTCCTGGTATTTCGGGTTCTCATAGAGCGAGGTGCGGGTCCCCGGGGGCACGTTGGCCCAGCCCTCGTTCGCCGCCACCAGCTCGGCGTAGCCCTTGGAGGTCGCCCAGGCGATGAACTTCTCGGCCGCCTCGACCTTCTCGGACGACGCGGGGATGCCGAGCGTCCAGGCCCAGAGCCAGTTGGCCCGCTTGCCGAGGCCGTTGTCCGGCGCCAGCGCGTAGCCGACGGAATCCGCGACCGAGCTGTCGTCGGGGTTGGACACGAAGGACGCGGCGACGGTGGCGTCGATCCACATGGCGCATTTGCCGGTCTGGAACAGCGCCAGGTTCTCGTTGAACCCGTTCGACGAGGCGCCCGCAGGGCCCGCGTCGTTCATCAGGTCGACGTAGAACTGCAGGGTCCGCTTCCATTCCGGGCTGTCGAACTGCGGCTTCCAGTCCATGTCGAACCACTTGGCGCCGAAGCTGTTGGCGGTGGCCGAGAGGAACGCCATGTTCTCGCCCCAGCCGGCCTTGCCGCGCAGGCAGATGCCGTATTGCTCGGCCGACTTGTCGGTCAGCTTGCGGGCCGCGTCCGCCACGAAGTCCCAGCTGGGCTTCTCGGGCATGTCGAGGCCGGCCGCCTCGAATAGGTCGGTGCGATACATCACCATCGAGCTCTCGCCATAGAACGGCGCGGCGTAGAGCTTGCCGTCGGCGGTCAGCCCGCCGCGGATCGAGGGCAGCAGGTCCTCGACGTCATAGTCGGCCGGCATGGTCAATGGGTGCAGCCAGCCGAGCTTGGCCCAGATCGGAACCTCGTAGGTGCCGATGGTCATCACGTCGTACTGGCCGCCCTTGGTGGCGATGTCGGTGGTCACGCGCTGGCGCAGCACGTTCTCCTCCAGCGTCACCCATTCGAGCTCGATGCCCGGGTTTTTCGACGTGAAATCGTCGGTCAGCTTCTGCATGCGGATCATGTCGCCGTTGTTGACCGTGGCGATGGTCAGCGTCTCGGCGGAGGCCAGCGACGTGGTCGCCAGCAGCGCCCCCGTCAGCAGAGCCGTGAAGCGGATGGTCATCGTCGGAGTCCTCCCTTGAAGCTCTTGAATCGCGGTCGGGCCGGTTCAGCGCCTCCCGCGCCGGCCCTGTTTCGGCCATTTTGATAGGATCGCCGGCTGAGTCGGTCAATTACTAAATCAAGTTGATTTTGTAATCGGGGGCGCCTATCCCTATCCCCGACTAAGGACGGGGCAGGGAGGACGCATAGCCGTGCGAGGCGGGGACACGCGCAAGCTGCGCGCCTATAACGAACGCACCATCGTGCAGGCGATCCGCAGCTTCGGGCCTCTGTCCAAGGCCGAGATCGCGCGCGCCACCGGCCTATCGGCCCAGGCCGCCGCGGTGATCGTCAACGTGCTGCTGGAGGACGGCCTCCTGATCAAGGAGGCCAAGGTCCGCGGCAAGGTGGGTCAGCCGCAGACCCCTCTGGCGCTGAATCCGGACGGCGCGTTCTCGCTCGGCGTCAAGATCGGGCGCCGCTCGGTCGAGGCGCTGGTCATCGATTTCCTCGGCGCCCCCGTCGCGCGGTGGGAGCGCGAGCATCACGCCCCCCTCCCCGATCTGGTGATGGCGGCGGCGCGCGACGGCGTGCGCGCGGTGCTCGACGCCTCGCCGCCGGGCGCGCGGGACCGGCTGGCCGGGCTCGGCGTCGCCATGCCCGGCCATTTCGACATGTGGTGGGAGGAGCTGGGCCTGCCGCCGAACTCGCTCGCCGCCTGGTCGGGGCTCGACCCCGCCGCGGTGCTGGCCGAGGAGACGGGGCTGGAGGCGATCTTCTGCAACGACGCCACCGCGGCCTGCGCGGCGGAGCTGGCGCTGGGCGGCGCGATCTCCGCGGCCAACACGCTCTACATCTACATCGCCACCTTCGTCGGCGGCGGCGTGGTGATCGACGGGCAATTGCAGCACGGGCCGAAGGGCAATGCCGGGGCCATCGGGTCGTTGCCCGTGGGCGGGCAGGACGACGCCGGGCGGCCGCGGCAGCTGATCCACGACGCGTCGCTGATCACGCTGGAGCGGGCGATGCTGGCGGCGGGGCTGGATTCGCGGGCGCATATCTACGGCGCGACCCGGTCGGAGGCCGGGGACGCGCTGTTCGGGGCCTGGATGGAGATCGCGGCGGCGGCGCTGGCGCGGGCCTGCGCGGCCGCCTGCTCGGTGATGGAATTCGAGATGGCGGTGATCGACGGCGTGCTGAACCCGGTCTGGCGCGACCGGCTGGTGGCCGCGACCCGGGGCGCGATGGCGGGGGTGAACCTCGCCGGCCTCTCCCCGATCCGCTTTGCGGCCGGGGAGACCGGGCCCGGCGCGCGGGTGCTCGGCGCGGCGTTCCTGCCGCTGCACGGGCGGTTCTCGGCCCAGCCCGCGATTTTCGTGCGCAACCTGGAAAGCCCGGCGGAGGCCTGACGAACCCCGGCGGATCGGATAGGCAGGCGGGGCAGGGCGGCCGGACAAGGGGGATCCACGACATGACCATTCTCGTTTGCGGCGAGGCGCTGTTCGACGTGTTCGTGGACCAGGAACATCCGCTGGGCTTCCGGCTCGACGCGCGCATCGGCGGCTCGGCCTTCAACCTGGCCATCGGGCTGGCGCGATTGGGGCGGGGCGCGGGGCTGCTCACCGGGATCGGGGCCGGGGTCATGGGCCGCAAGCTGCGCGCGGCGCTGGAGGCGGAGGGGGTGGACACGCGGTTCCTCGTCGACAAGTCCGCCCCGGTGACGCTGGCGATGGTGGAGGTGAAGCCCGGCGGGTCGGCGGAATACGTGTTCCATGGCGAGGGCGCGGCGGACCGGGCGGTGACCGGCGCCGATCTGCCGGACCTGGGCGGGATCCGGGCGCTGGCCTTCGGCTGCTTTTCGTTGCTGACGCGGCCGACCGGGGACAGCTTCCTCGCGCTCGCCAGTCGGGCGCGGGCGGCGGGGCTGCCGGTGGCGCTCGACCCCAACATACGCGCCAACGTGGAGCCCGACATGGGGGTGTGGCGCACCCGCGTCGACGCCTTCGCCACCTGCTCGGACATCGTGAAGGTGTCGGAGGAGGATTTCGAGGCGCTCAATCCCGGCATGTCGCCCGAGGAGGGCGCGCGGCGCTGGCTGGGGCTCGGCGCGTCGCTGGTCGCCCTGACCCGCGGCGGCGAGGCGGCGGAGGCGTGGACCGATACGCTCCACGTCACCTGCCCCGCGCCGCAGGTGGAGGTGGCCGATACGGTCGGGGCGGGGGACTCGTTCCTCGCGGGTCTGCTGACCGCGCTCGACGAAGGCGGGGCGCTGACCGCGGAAGGGGTCCGCGGGCTCGATGCGGCGCGGCTGACCGCGGCGATGGAATTCGCCGCCGCCGTCGCCTCGATCACCTGCACGCGGCGGGGCGCCGACATTCCGCGGCGCGACGAGCTGCCGGGGGCCTAGACCCGCTCAGCGGTCGAGATAGGCCCCGACCTCCGCCGTCGCTTCGAGCAGCAGGTCGAGATGGCGCGGACGTTCCCCGGGGCGCGGCGCGATGCGGTGCGTCAGGTCGGTGATCGAGATCGCGGCCCGGAACCGCCCCTGAGCGTCGAAGACCGGGGCCGAGAGCCCGGCCATGCCGATGGCGTAATCGTCCACCGCCAGCTCCCACCCCCGCGCCGCGATCGCGGCCGCGTCACGCTCCAGCTGCGCGGGGTCGGTGACGCTTTTCGAGGTGAAGGCGGGTTGCGGGGTCGCGAGCAGTTCGGCTCGCCGCTCGGGCGCCATATGGGCGAGGATCATCCGCGGCCCGCCCGAGCAGTTCGCCGGCATCATCCGCCCCGGCTCCGACCACCGGACCGAGGCGAGGCGGGCATGGGTGCGCACCCGCTCGACGCAAAGCGCGTGGCGGCGGAATTCGGTCCAGAGGAACGACGTCGCCTCGGTATGCGCGGTCAGGCGGGCGAGCACCGGGGGGGCGACCTCGCGCAGACGGCGCTCGTATTCGACGGCGGGTTGGATCACCATCAGGCCGGCGCCCAGCGCATAGGTCCGCTCGCGGGCGGCGTAGGTGATCCAGCCGACGCCTTCGAGCGTGTGCAGGAGCCGGCGGGCGGTGTTCTTGTCGAGCCCGGCGCGCTCCGCCACCTCGCTGAGCGCGAGCCGCGGCATCTCCACGCTGAACGCCTCCATAATCGACACGGCACGCAGAACTGCGCGTACATTGATCAGCGTGGGGCTATCGGAATCCTTCGCCCGTCGGTTTTTCGCGCTGCTCATCGTCTTGTGCCTCGCCAAGTATCGTCAGATGATACTTTATATCATCTGTTGACAGCTTTGCACATCGCTTCCTACTCTCGCGCCAACAAAGCCCGCCGCAAGGCCGGGCGGACTCGGCCGAAGGAGCCGCGGCGCAGGCCGCGGAACCGGGGACGCACGGGTGCCCCTGGATGGAAGCGCCTTCGAAACGACCCGCTCGCGGCGCCGCGGACCGGCTCCGCCCGGCGCGTCGTCGAAGGCGCGCCCCATGACGAAACCGACAGGAGGACGACCATGAAAATGACGACCAAGACCCTGGGCCTATCGCTCGCCGCGGCGCTGACGCTGGGGACCGCGCAGGCGGACGATCTGAAGATCGGCGTGATCGGCCCGCTCAGCGGCCCCGCCGCGGTGTCCGGCTTGTCGATGCAGGACGCCATCAGGGCCCGCGTCTCGCAGGTCAACGACGCCGGCGGCCTCGAGCTCGACGGCGAGAAGCGCCAGATCGAGCTGATCTTCGAAGACAGCGCGTCGCGCCCCGAGCAGGGCGTTTCGGCCGCGCAGAAGCTGCTGACCCGCGACGACGTCGACATCCTGATCGGCGACACCATCGCCAGTTCGGTCACGCTGGCGGTGATGGAGGTCGCGGCCTCCTTCGGGAAATTCACCATGTCGGGTCAGCCGGTCTCGATCGAGATCGCCAAGAAGGTGAAGGCGCAGCCCGAGCGTTTCGCCAACTTCTGGAAGACCGGCTTCAACTCCGACAACTACGGCGCGACGCTCTATGAGACCGTCAAGATGATGGTCGACGACGGCACGCTGACGCCGAAGAACAAGACGGTCGCCTTCGTGGTCGAGGACACCGACTACGGCAAATCCAACATGGAATACGCCAAGCCCCTGTTCGAGGCCGGCGGCTGGACCGTCAGCTCGTCCGAGACCGTGTCGCTGGGCTACGCCGACTTCTACCCGCAGATCTCCAAGCTGCGCGGCGATGAGCCGGACGTGGTGATCTCGGTGTTCACCTCGGTCAATTCGGGCATCGCGCTGGTCAAGCAGCTGAAGGAGCAGGGGCTGACCTCGCGCCACATCGCGATCTACTACCCGATCCGGGGCGAGTTCCTGGAAGGCGCCGGCGCGTCCGCCGAGGGCCTGCTGTGGTCGCCGCTGATCTTCGACGCCGCCAACAACAAGGCCCACGCCGAGTTCGCGGAGATGTTCAAGGGCATGACCGGCGTGGCCGCCAATGGCGACCACGCGATGGGCTGGTGCCAGATGAGCGTGCTGATCAACGCGCTCGACACGGCCGGTTCGGCGGAGCCCGCGAAGATCTCCGAGGCGATGAAGGCCACCGACTTCCCGTGCTCGGTCGGTCGCTATGTGTTCGACCCGGAGACGCATTCGCCGCTGGGCGGCGCCGACTATCTGCCGGCCCCGACCGCGCAGATCCAGGACGGAGTCAGCTACGTGGTGTGGCCGAAAACCGCCGCGACGCGTGAGGTCGACCCCGACCTGTGACCGGTTCTCGGGGCCTCGCGCCCCGGGCCCTGACCTTCGCGGCGGCGCTCTCCCGCGCCGCCGCGCACCACCCTCCCCGTCCGCGCGCCTCGCACCGGAGCCCCCGCATGTCAGACGCCTCTCCCGACGCCCTTCTGCGGGTCGAGGGGATCTCGCTTTCCTTCGGCGGCATCCGCGCCGTGGACGATCTTTCCTTCACCGTCGCCCCCGGCCGGATCCTGGCCCTGATGGGGCCCAACGGCGCCGGCAAGACCACGACCTTCCACATGATCTCCGGCGTGCACTCGCCCAACTCCGGCCGCGTGATCTTCGACGGCGAGGACATCACGAAGATGCGCCCCGACCGCCGCTGCCATGCGGGCGTCGCGCGCACCTTCCAGATCACCCAGCCCTTCGATGAGCTGAGCGTGACCGAGAACGTCATGGTCGGCGCGCTCGCCCGCCATTCGCGCCTGACCGCGGCGCGCGAAGCCGCGATGGAATTCGTCGAGCAGGTGGGCCTCGCCGACCGCGCCGACGTGCTCGCCAAGGGGCTGAGCACCGGGCAGCGCAAGCGGCTGGAGCTCGCCCGCGCCATGGCCACCGGGCCGAAGCTTTTGCTGATGGACGAGGTGACGGGCGGCGTCGACCAGAAGAGCCTGCCGGGTCTGATCGACCTGGTGCTGAGCCTTCGGGACGCGGGCCTGACCCTGATCATCGTCGAACACAACATGCGGGTGATCAACGACCTCGCCGACCGCGCGCTCTTCATGAACCGCGGCGTGAAGATGGCCGAGGGGACGCCTGCCGAAATCGCCGGGCACGCGGATGTGGTCGAGCTCTATCTGGGCGAGGGCGCGAAACATGGCTGATGCGCCGATGCTGAAAGTCGAAGGGCTCAACGTCGTCTACGGCAGCTATCAGGTGCTGTGGGACGTCTCGATCGAGGCCGAGGCCGGGTCGGTCGTGGCCATCCTCGGGCCCAACGGCTCGGGGAAAAGCACCGTGCTGAAGGCGATCATGGGCCTGACCCCGGTGCGGTCGGGAAAGGTCATCTTCGAGGGGGAGGACCTGACCCGCGTTCCGACCCACGAAAAGGTCGCCATGGGCATCTCCATGGTGCTGGAGCGGCGCCGGCTCTTCAAGGACATGACGGTGCGCGAGAACGTCATGCTCGGCGCCTATCACAAGGCGGTCGCGGCCAAGGCCTCCGAGCGGCTGGAATGGGTGGAGAGCCTGTTCCCGATCCTGGCGGAGCGTCGCGACCAGATCGCCGGCAAGATGAGCGGCGGCGAACAGCAGATGGTGGCCGTGGCCCGCGCGCTGATGTCGGGGCCGCGCCTGCTGCTGATGGACGAGCCGTTCCTCGGCCTCGCGCCGATGATCGTCGGCCAGATCGCCGACATCATCCGCAAGGTCAACGGCGAGGGCATCGCGGTGATCTTCAACGAACAGAACGTGCAGCTGAGCTTCGGTCTGTCGGACCAGGGCTATCTGCTCGAGGGCGGGCGCATGGCGCTGTCGGGCACGGGGGCGGAGATGATGCGCTCCGACATCGTGCGGCGCGTGTATCTCGGGACCTGAGGGGCGGACATGACGATCACGATCCTGATCGAACAGATCATAAACGGGCTGGTCATCGGCTCGATGTACGCGCTGATCGGCAGCGGCATCGCGCTGATCTACGGCACGATGCGGGTGCTCAACCTCGCGCATGGCGACTTCTTCATGCTGGGCGGGTATTTCGTATTCTTCCTCTCCGTCACGCTGGGGCTGCCGCCCTATCTCGCCATTCCGGGGGCGGTGTTCGGCGGGTTCCTGCTGGGCGCGTCGGTGCAGCGGCTGACCATCCACCACCTGCTGGGGCGCGAGGGGTGGATGTTCGCCACCATCGCGGTGACCATGGGCCTGTCCATCGTCATGCAGAACGCGGCGCTGCTGCTGTTCGGCGAGAATTTCCAGAGCGTGCCCTACTATATCGAGGGGATGGTCGACCTGTGGGGCGTGCGTCTGCCCGCCCAACGCCTGCTGATCCTGGCGGTGGCCGCGGTCACCATCGGGGGCATGACCTATCTGCTGAAACACACCCGCCTCGGCTGGGCGATCCGCGCCACCTCGCAGGACGCGGATGCGGCGGCGGTGGTCGGCATTCCGGCCGCGCGCATCCACATGATCACCTTCGGCCTCGCCGCGGCCTTGGGCGCGGTGGCCGCCACCATGCTGGCCCCGATCTATGCGGTGAACCCGTGGTCCGGCCTGCCGATCCTGCTCAAGGGGTTCGTCGTCGTGGTGCTGGGCGGGCTCGGGTCCTTCCCCGGCGCCATCGTCGGCGGGCTGGTGCTGGGGGTGGTGGAGGCGATCGGCGTGCAGGTCACCTCGTCCGAATGGCGCGACGTGATCTCGTTCGGGCTGATGATCGCCGTGATCTGGTGGCGGCCCTGGGGCCTGCTGGGGAGCAAGACGTCATGAGCCGCGCCCCCTTCCGAAAACCCAATTCGACGAGGTCCGCATGTTCCATCCGCTGACGCTGCGGCAGAAGGGCGGCGTCGCGCTGGCGATCCTGCTGCTGGTCCTGCTGCCGCTCGCCACCCATGACAGCTACCTGCTGCATGTGCTGATCCTGACCATGATCTTCGGGATCTTCGCCTCGGCCTGGAATCTGGTCACGGGCTTCGCCGGGCTCAAGACCTTCGGGCATCACGCCTTCTTCGGGCTGGGGGCCTATGGCTCCGCCCTGATCGCGATGCAGTCGGGGCTGAGCCCGTGGATCACCATCTGGCTGGGCGGGCTGCTCGCCATGGCCGCGGGCCTCGCCATCGGCCTGCCGATCCTTCGCATCCGCTCCATGCCCCATGTCGCCATCGTGACCCTGGGCTTCGCCGAGATCGTGCGGATCACGATTTCAAATCTGCAGGACCTGACCCGGGGCGAGCTCGGCCTCTGGGGCATTCCGTTCTTCGACGGCTTCGCCCTGCCGGGGCTTGGCAAGGTCAGCTTCAGCCCCGCCGACAAGGTGTCGTTCTATTACCTCGCGCTGGGTCTGCTGGCGCTGTCGCTGGGCGCCATCGTCGCCATCATGCGCTCCCGCGTCGGCCTGACCATGATCGCCATGCGCGACGCCGAGGACGCGGCCGAGAGCCTGGGCGTCAACCTTCCCCGCATGAAGCTGCTGGTGTTCGGCGTCTCGGCCTTCATCGTCGGCGTGGCGGGGGCGTTCTACGCCCATTACATCACCATCCTGACCCCCACCGCCGCCGTCGGGGCCGACCTGATGATCCTGGTCATCGCCATGGCGCTGGTGGGCGGCCTCGGCACGTTCACCGGCCCGCTGCTGGGCGCGCTGATCCTGACGGTGTCGGTCGAATGGCTGCGCGATCTCGAGGATTACCGCCTGCTGGTCTACGGCGCGCTGATCGTGGGCGTGGTGATGTTCCTTCCCAAGGGGCTGATCACCCTCGTCCCCGCCCTGCGCGGGGCCATCGCCGCCGCGCGCCGCGCGTGAAGGAGAGCGACATGAACCTCCCCCCCCTCGATCCGGCCGCCGAGGCCGCGATCCTCGCCGCCGTCGACGCGAATTTCGACGCGCAGATCCGGCTGACCCAGGACCTCGTCCGCGCCCCCTCGATCCGCGGGCAGGAGCACACCGCCCAGGACGTGATGGAGGCGGCGATGGCGGCCCGCGGGCTCGATGTCGACCGCTGGAAGATCAAGGTCGAGGATATTTCGGGCCTGCCCGGGTTCTCGCCGGTGGTCGACGCGGATTACGCCAACGCCTGGAACGTGGTCGGCGCGCATCGGCCGGCGAAGCGCGCGCCGGGCGGCCGATCGCTGATCTTCAACGGTCATGTCGACGTGGTGCCGACCGGGCCGGTGGAGCGCTGGACCACGCCGCCGTTCGAGCCGCGGCTTGACGGCAAGTGGATGTATGGCCGCGGCGCCGGCGACATGAAATCCGGCCTCGTCGGCACGCTCTTCGCGCTCGATGCGCTGAAATCCGCCGGTTTCGCCCCCGGCGCCCCGGTGTTCTTCCAGTCGGTGGTGGAGGAGGAGTGCACCGGCAACGGCACGCTCGCCTGCCTGCAACGCGGCTACCGCGCCGATTGCGCCTTCGTGCCCGAGCCGCTGGGGCCCAAGCTGATGCGGGCCGAGGTCGGGCTGATCTGGTTCCGCGTGATCGTCGACGGCGACCCGCAGCACGCCTCGGGCGGGTTCAACCAGGCCGGCGCCAACGCCATCGAAAAGGCGCTGACCCTCTGGCCGCCGATCAAGGCGCTGGAGGCGGAGTGGAACGCCCGCAAGGGCGACCATCCCGAATATGCCGATCATCCCCACCCGATCCGGGTGAATATCGGGGAGATCGACGGGGGCGAATGGACCTCCTCGGTCGCCGCCACCTCCGTGCTCAGCATCCGGGTGGGGGTGTTCCCGGGCGTGAACCTCGCCGACATCCGCGCCGAGATCGAGGCGCGGGTGGCCGAGGCCGCGCTCGCCGATCCCTATCTCTCGAACCGCCCGCCGCGGATCGAATATCACGGCCACATGACCGAGGGCTACGTGCTGGAGAACGCCGAAGGCCCCGAGGCGGTGCTCGCCGCCGCCCACAGGGGCGTCTTCGGCAGGGCGCTGGAGGAGGAGGCCACGTCGGCCGCCACCGACGCCCGCTTCTTCGGCCTCTATCAGGGCACGCCCGGGCTGGTCTACGGTCCGGTCTGCGAGCGCCCGCACGGGATCGACGAGCGGGTCGACCTCGACACCGTGCGCGACGCCACCAAGACCATGGCGCTGTTCATGGCGCGCTGGTGCGGACTGGTCCCGCTGGAAGGAAACGCCTGATGACCGACCTCCTCCGCTCCGACCCCGACCGCGGCTGGGCCGCGCTGATGGAGCTCGGCCGCATCGGCGAGACGCCCGATGGCGGCTGCCGGCGCCTGGCGATGAGCGCCGGCGACGGCGAGGCGCGCGTGCTGCTGAAACGCTGGATGGAGGAGGCGGGCTGCACGGTCGCCACCGACCGCCTCGGCAACATTTTCGGGCGCCGCGAGGGGACGGATCCGGAGGCGCTCCCCGTCGTCATCGGTTCGCATCTCGACACCGTGCCGACGGGCGGCAAGTTCGACGGGGCCACCGGGATCATCGCCGGGCTCGAAGTGCTGCGGCGGTTGCAGGAGACCGGGGCGAGCCTCCGCGCGCCGGTGGAACTGGCGATCTGGAACAACGAGGAGGGCTCGCGCTTCTCCCCGATGACCATGGGCTCTTCGGCCTATGTCGGCGACATCACGCTCGATTTCGCGCTGTCGCGCACCGATCCGGCCGGGATCACGGTGGCCGAGGCGCTGGCGGCGCTGGACGAGCCCGGCAAGAAGATCGAGGTCGGCGGACGCCCCTTCGCGGCCTATCTCGAAACCCATGTCGAGCAGGGCCCGCTGCTGAAGGAAGCCGACACCGCCATCGGCGTGGTCGTGGGCTCCTACCGCGCCCGCTACTTCGTCGCCCGTGTGCGCGGCGAACCCGGCCATGTCGGCCCGACCCTGATGGAGCATCGCCATGACGCGCTGGCCGGCGCCGCGGAGCTGATCCTCGGCATCGAGGCCATCGGCCGGGCGCGGGGCCGTCAGGGCCGCTCCAACGCGCCGCATCTCGAGCTCGACCCCAATGTCCGCGGCGTGATCCCGGGCGAGGTGCGCCTGAGCTGCGACATCCGCCACGAAACCCCCGAGGCGCTGGAGGAGATGGAGGGCGAGCTGCGCGCGCTCTGCACCCGCGTCGCCTCGGCCCGGGGGCTGGTCGTGGACCTCGACCCCTATTTCGCCTTCGGCCCCATCGCATGCCATGACGGCATGAACGCGATGATCCGCGGCTGTTGCGACCGGCTGGGCCTGTCGCATATGGACCTGCTGACGGTGGCGAGCCACGACGCGGTGCCGATGATGGGCTATTGCCCGACGGCGCTGTTCTTCGTGCCCTCCGACACCGGCATCAGCCATAATCCGGCGGAATGGAGCACGTCCGGCCAATGCGCCGCCGGGGTGGACGTGATGCTGGCGGCGACGATCGAACTCGCCTCCTGAGGGCCGGCGGGGGTCATTCCGGCGCGACGACGTCCCCGACCGAGATGGCCCCGCCGGTCAGGATCCGGGCGTTGAGGCCGGAACGGTTGATGAGGGGTTTGAAGATCGCCTTGCCGGTGATCTCCTCGATATGCCGGCAGGGGGTGGAGAGGCGCATCCCCTCCAGCAACGTCGCGCCCACCCGGAACCGTCGCCCGACCAGGTGGTTGAGCGGCGCCCCGCGCACGGTGACGTTGCGGCGATGCTCCTCGGGGGTCAGCGCGATGCCATGGTCGCGGGCGAGCGCCTCCAGCGTCTCGATTTCGAAGAGCGTGATCTGGCGGCCCTCCTCGGGCTTGGCCGAGTAGAAGCCCTCGCCGGTCGCGTAGCGGTCGCCTGAGACGCCGTGCCCGGCGACGAGGTCCAGCCGCGTCATCGCGGTCATCGGCAGGGAGGCGCGCGCCGTGACATGCAGCGCCTCCACCACGCCGGACCAATGCGGACGGGTCGCATGCGGATCGCTCATGTCATCGTCTCCCCCTGAACTGGCGCGCCAGCATAAGTCAGGAAACGAGGGTCGGCGAGGGGGGCAGGGGGCCTCCCGCCTCAGGCTTCGGACCGGCGCCGAAGCGCGCCGTCAGGGCGCGAGGGAGGGAGATGGTGGGCGGTACTGGATTCGAACCAGTGACCCCAGCGATGTGAACACTGTGCTCTACCAACTGAGCTAACCGCCCGGTGACGCGCTCATTAAGGGGCG
>NZ_JBSRTQ010000040.1:0-29899 GCF_055129145.1 Albimonas sp.
GTGATCGCCGCCGTCAGCGTGGTCTTGCCGTGGTCGACGTGACCGATCGTGCCGATGTTAACGTGCGGCTTGTTGCGCTCGAATTTCGCCTTACCCATCACTTCTCTCCGTCGTCTCTGGGGGCTCCGCCGGGGCGCGCCGTTTCAGGCGCGCCCGCGAGCCGTCATCCGTGGATCAGGCGTACTTGGCCTGGATTTCCTGGCTGATGTTCGAGGGCACCGCTTCGTAGTGGTCGAACAGCATGGTGAACTGGGCCCGGCCCGACGACATCGAGCGCAGGGTATTGATGTAGCCGAACATGTTGGCCAGCGGCACCATGGCCGCGATCGCCACCGCGTTGCCGCGGCTGTCCTGTCCGGTCACCTGCCCGCGACGGGAGGTGAGGTCGCCGATGATGCCGCCGGTATATTCCTCCGGCGTCACGACCTCGACCTTCATCACCGGCTCGAGCAGCTTCGCGCCGGCCTTGCGGAGGCCCTCGCGCATCGCGGCCCGCGCGGCGATCTCGAAGGCGAGCACCGACGAGTCGACGTCATGGAAGGCGCCGTCGATCAGCTCCACCTTGAAGTCGATCACCGGGAAGCCGGCCAGCGGACCGGAGTCCATCACCGACTTCACGCCCTTTTCGACGCCCGGCACGTATTCCTTGGGAATCGAGCCGCCGACGATCTTCGATTCGAACGAGTAGCCCTCGCCCGGCAGGGTCGGCTTGATCACCATCTTCACCCGGGCGAACTGGCCCGAACCGCCGGACTGCTTCTTGTGGGTGTAGTCGATCTCGGCGTCGTGAGAGATCGTCTCACGATAGGCGACCTGCGGGGCGCCGATGTTGGCCTCGACCTTGTACTCCCGCTTGAGGCGGTCGACGAGGATGTCGAGATGAAGCTCGCCCATGCCCTTCATGATGGTCTGGCCCGACTCGATGTCGGTCGAGACGCGGAAGGACGGGTCCTCGGCGGCGAGCCGCTGCAGACCCTGGGACATCTTCTCCTGGTCGGCCTTGGTCTTGGGTTCGATGGCCAGCTCGATCACCGGATCGGGGAAGGTCATCGTCTCCATGACCACCGGGTTCGCCGGATCGCACAGGGTGTCGCCGGTGGTCGTCTCTTTCAGACCGGCCAGCGCGATGATGTCGCCCGAGCCCGCCCAATCGCTCTCTTCGCGATTGTTCGAGTGCATCATCATCATGCGGCCGATGCGCTCTTTCCGACCCTTGGTCGAATTGAGCACCGAGTCGCCCTTGGTGATTTTGCCCGAATAGATCCTGGTGAAGGTGAGCGTCCCGACGAACGGGTCGTTCATGATCTTGAAGGCCAGGCCGGAGAACGGCTCGGCGTCATCCGCGTGGCGCGGAATGTTCCGGGTCTCGGTCTCGTCGTCCGGCGAGAAGCCCATGTAGGGCGGCACGTCGAGCGGACCGGGCAGGAAATCGATCACGGCGTTCAGCATCGGCTGCACGCCCTTGTTCTTGAAGGCGGAACCGCAGATCACCGGCACGAAGGCCATGGCCAGCGTGCCCTTGCGGATCAGGCGACGAAGCGTCGGCTGGTCGGGCTCTTCGCCTTCCAGGTACTTCTCCATCACCTCGTCGTCCATGTCGACGGCGAGCTCGATCATCGTGGCGCGCATTTCGGCGGCCTTGTCGGCGAGCTCTTCGCGGATCTCCTGGACGACCCAGCTCGCGCCGAGGTCTTCGCCCTTCCAGACCCACTCCTTCATGGTGATCAGATCGATATGGCCTTCCAGCTCGGTCTCCGAGCCGATCGGGCACTGGATCGGCATCGGGATGGCCCCGGTGCGATCCTTGATCATGTGCACGCAGTTGAAGAAGTCGGCGCCGATCTTGTCCATCTTGTTGACGAACACGATCCGCGGGACCTTGTAGCGGTCGGCCTGGCGCCAGACGGTCTCGGTCTGGGGCTCGACGCCGGCGTTGGCGTCGAGCACGCACACGGCGCCGTCGAGCACCGCCAGCGAACGCTCGACTTCGATGGTGAAGTCGACGTGGCCGGGAGTGTCGATGATGTTGAACCGGAACCGGGCTTCGTCGGGCGTGGTGCCGTAGATGCCGGTCGGGTTCACGCCGTCTTCGGTGCGGAACCAGAACGTGGTGGTCGCGGCCGACGTGATCGTGATGCCGCGCTCCTGCTCCTGCTCCATCCAGTCCATCGTCGCGGCGCCGTCATGGACTTCGCCGATCTTGTGGGACTTGCCGGTGTAGTAGAGGATGCGCTCGGTCGTCGTGGTCTTGCCGGCATCGATATGCGCCATAATTCCGAAATTACGGTAGCGATCGAGCGAATATTCGCGGGCCATCGGTCTCGTCCTGGTTCCGAAGGTTAGGGCAGGATTACCAGCGGTAGTGGCTGAAAGCCTTGTTGGCTTCGGCCATCTTGTGCGTGTCTTCCCGCTTCTTGACGGCGGTGCCGCGGCCGTTGACCGCGTCCAGCAGCTCGTTCGCGAGCCGCTCTTCCATGGTGTTCTCGTTCCGCTTGCGGCTGGAGTCGATCAGCCAGCGGATCGCGAGGGCTTCCCGACGCTCGGGACGGACCTCGACGGGCACCTGGTAGGTCGCGCCGCCCACACGCCGGGAGCGGACCTCGACGGACGGCTTCACGTTGTCCAGGGCCTCGTGGAACGCTTCCACGGGCTGGCGACGCAGCCGGTCCTCGACGCGCGTCAGCGCGCCGTAGACGATGCTTTCGGCGGCGGATTTCTTGCCGTCGTACATCAGGTTGTTCATGAACTTCGTGAGAATTCGGTCGCCATACTTGGCGTCCGGCAGGATCTCACGTTTTTCTGCGCGGTGACGTCGCGACATGTCTCAGATCCTCACTTGGGCCGCTTGGCGCCGTACTTGGAACGGCGCTGCTTCCGGTCCTTGACGCCCTGGGTGTCGAGCACGCCGCGCAGGATATGGTAGCGCACGCCGGGAAGGTCCTTGACGCGGCCGCCGCGGATCAGAACCACAGAGTGCTCCTGAAGGTTGTGGCCCTCGCCGGGGATATACGAGATCACCTCGAACCCGTTGGTGAGCCGGACCTTGGCGACCTTGCGGAGCGCGGAGTTCGGCTTCTTCGGAGTCGTGGTGTAGACCCGCGTGCAGACGCCGCGCTTCTGCGGGCAAGCCTGCAGATGCTGAGCTTTCTGACGCTTCGGTTTCGGCTGCCGGGGGTTCCGGATCAGCTGCTGGATGGTCGGCATCGGGCCCTGACCCTTTCGCTGCTTCCCTGATCGCGCCGTTCTCGACCCTCTGGTCGCGGCGCCAAAAACGACGTTGCACGCTTCGCTTTGGGCGAAACGCGAATGACCGCACGACCCCATTTCGGAGGTCGCTGCGGCGAATTCCAGAGGATCGAGGCTTTCGCCCGGATCATGACCGCCAGTTGGTGGCATTCTGGTCTGGTCGCGGCGACGACTCGCTGCGACCGGAGTGGGCGGAAACTACGCAGGGGGCAGGTAGGTGTCAACAGGCGGTTTGCAGCTTCGCGCCCCACGACCACGCCACGGAAACGCCTCTCAGGGGCTCGGAAATTCTTCTATTTTTTCATAGAGTTGCCGCACGGCGGAGGCCAGCGCCTCGTCGATCGTCGAAAAGGCGAGGGCGATCCGGGCGGCCTGCGCGTCGGGTTCGCAGGGCGACAGGCGCCGCAGCGCGTCGATGCCTGCGAGAATGGCGGCGAGCTCGTCCTCGATCGCGCGCATCGCCTCGTCGGGCGGGATCTCCCGGGAATCGGTCCGATATTTTCGCGGCGCGCTGATACGCTCCATAACGATTGTCCCCACCGCGTCATCGCCCGGCGCCGGGCCGAACAGTTTGCGCCATCAAGGTACATTCGTCGTTTGATCGCGCAATAGGCGAATAAACGAATTGTGATATATGGCGATGCGGCTTCGAAGGCCGGGCCGGGACAGGGGGGGCGAGGCCTCGGCTGGCGCGCCCCGCAGGAGCGCCCTGCGCCCCCTCCTGAAACGCCACGCGCCCGGGACGCGGCTGCGGCCCGGGCGCGGCTCGGATCTGGTTGCCGCCCGCAGGAGAGGCTCCTGCGGGCGGCGCTGGGGTCACTCCTCGCCGAAGGCGGGGGAGCTGGCCGGGATCGGCTCGGGCGCCAGGGCCGCGGCCTCGGCGGCGGCCTTCGCGGCCTCCGCCTCCTGCGCCGCGATGATCTTGGCGTCGCGGTCCGCGGCCACCTTCTTCACGCGCGAGGTGGCTCCGCCGGTGCCGGCCGGGATCAGACGGCCGACGATGACGTTCTCCTTCAGGCCCACCAGCTTGTCGCTCTTGCCCTGCACCGCCGCCTCGGTCAGCACCCGGGTCGTCTCCTGGAAGGAGGCGGCCGAGATGAAGGACCGGGTCGACAGCGAGGCCTTGGTGATGCCGAGCAGCACCGGCTGGCCCTTCGCGGGCCTGCGGTTGTTGGCGATGGCCTTGTCGTTGGCCTCGTCGAACTCCGCCCGGTCGACCTGCTCGCCTGCGAGGAACGTCGTTTCGCCCATGTCGGTGATCTCGATCTTCTGCAGCATCTGCCGCACGATCACCTCGATGTGCTTGTCGTTGATCTTCACGCCCTGCAGTCGGTAGACGTCCTGCACCTCATTGATGAGGAAGTCGGCCAGCGCCTCGATCCCCATGATGCGCAGGATGTCATGCGGCGCGGGGTGGCCATCCAGCAGGTACTCGCCCTTCTGGATCTGGTCGCCTTCCTGCACCGCGATGTGCTTGCCCTTGGGGACGAGATACTCGACCGGCTCCAGCGTCTCGTCGAGCGGCTCGATGGTGATCCGGCGCTTGTTCTTGTAGTCGCGCCCGAACTTCACGATGCCGTCGATCTCGGCGATGATCGCATGGTCCTTGGGACGCCGCGCCTCGAACAGCTCCGCCACCCGCGGCAGACCGCCGGTGATGTCCCTGGTCTTGGCGCCTTCGCGCGGGATGCGCGCCAGCACGTCGCCGATCCGGATGTCCTGCCCGTCCTCGATCGAGAGGATGGCGTCCACCGACATCGGGTAATGCGCCGGGTTGCCGTTGCCGAGCCGCACGGGCTCGCCCGTCTCCGGGTCCATCACGATGATCTCGGGCTTCAGCTCGTTGCCCTTGGGCGCCGAACGCCAGTCGATGACGATGCGCTGGGCGATGCCCGTCGCGTCGTCGGTCTCCTCGCGCACCGAGATGCCCTGGTTGAGGTCGACGAACTTCGCCCGCCCCGCCTTCTCGGCGATGATCGGCAGGGTGTAGGGGTCCCATTCCGCCAGCTTCTGCCCGCGGGAGATCTGGTCGCCTTCGTTGACCAGCAGCCGCGCGCCGTAAGGCAGCTTGTGGGTGGCCCGCTCCACCGGGATCACGCCGCGACGATCCATGATCGACAGGGTCACGTTGCGGCCCAGCACGATCTCCGCGCCTTCCTGATCGGTGATCAGGTTGCGGTTGCGGATCTCGAGCACGCCCTCCTGGCTCGCTTCCATGAACGAGTTGTCGGTGACGTTGGCCGCGCCGCCGATGTGGAAGGTGCGCATGGTCAGCTGGGTGCCCGGCTCGCCGATCGACTGCGCCGCGATGATGCCCACCGCCTCGCCTTCGTTGACGATGGTGCCGCGGGCCAGATCGCGCCCGTAGCACATCACGCAGACGCCGTCCTGCAGCTCGCAGGTGAGGGGCGAGCGGACGTGGATGTTGAGCACCCCCGCCTCCTCGATGGCGTCGACGTGATGCTCCTCGATCATCATGCCCATCGGGTGCACGACTTCGCCGGTGATCGGGTTCAGCACGTCCTCCAGCGGCGCGCGGCCGAGGATGCGTTCCCCGAGGCTCGCCACCACCTCGCCGCCGTCGATGACGGCGGAGGCCTGGATGCCCTTGTCGGTGCCGCAATCATGCTGGCGCACGATGCAGTCCTGGGCCACGTCGACCAGACGGCGGGTCAGGTAGCCCGAGTTCGCCGTCTTCAGCGCGGTGTCGGCCAGACCCTTGCGGGCGCCGTGGGTGGAGTTGAAGTACTCCAGCACGGTCAGGCCTTCCTTGAAGTTCGAGGTGATCGGCGTCTCGATGATCTCCCCGGACGGCTTCGCCATCAGGCCGCGCATGGCGGCCAGCTGACGCATCTGGGTGGGCGAGCCGCGGGCGCCGGAATGGGACATCATGTAGATGGAGTTCGGCTCCAGCTCCATGCCCTTGTCGTCGACCTTCACCGACGAGATCTCGGCCATCATCTCGGCCGCGACCCGGTCGGTGCACTTCGCCCAGGTGTCGACCACCTTGTTGTACTTCTCGCCCTGGGTGATCAGGCCGTCGAGATACTGCTGCTCGAACTCCTTCACCAGCTCGCGCGTCTCGTTGACGATCGGCCACTTGGTGTCGGGGATCACCATGTCGTCCTTGCCGAACGAGATGCCGGCCCTGAACGCCTCGGTGAAGCCGAGCGACATGATCCGGTCGCAGAAGATCACCGACTCCTTCTGACCGCAGTGGCGGTAGACGACGTCGATGACCTCGCCGACCTCCTTCTTGCGAAGCAGACGGTTGACCAGGTCGAACGGGGTCTTGGCGTTCATCGGCAGCAGCTGGCCGAGGCGCATGCGGCCGGGGGTGGTCTCGTAGCGCTTGACCTCCTCCTCGCCGGTCTCCGGGTTCACCACGCGCACGCGCGCCTGGATCTTGGAGTGCATGTGCACGATCTTGGCCTGCAGGGCGTGCTCGACCTCGTCCATCGACGCGAAGATCATGCCCTGGCCGGGCAGCCCCTCACGCGCGATGGAGATGTAGTAGAGGCCGAGGATCATGTCCTGCGACGGCACGATGATCGGCTTGCCGTTGGCGGGGCTGAGGACGTTGTTCGTCGACATCATCAGCACGCGCGCTTCCAGCTGAGCCTCGAGGCTCAGGGGGACGTGCACCGCCATCTGGTCGCCGTCGAAATCGGCGTTGAAGGCCGAGCAGACCAGCGGATGCAGCTGGATCGCCTTGCCTTCGATCAGCACCGGCTCGAACGCCTGGATGCCCAGACGGTGAAGCGTGGGCGCGCGGTTCAGCAGCACCGGATGCTCGCGGATCACCTCGTCGAGGATGTCCCAGACCTCCGGCCGCTCCTTCTCCACCAGCTTCTTCGCCTGCTTGACCGTGGAAGACAGGCCCTTGGCGTCGAGGCGCGAGTAGATGAACGGCTTGAACAGCTCGAGCGCCATCTTCTTGGGCAGGCCGCACTGATGCAGCTTGAGCTCCGGCCCGGTCACGATGACCGAGCGGCCCGAGAAGTCGACGCGCTTGCCGAGCAGGTTCTGACGGAACCGGCCCTGCTTGCCCTTGAGCATGTCGGCGAGCGACTTCAGCGGGCGCTTGTTGGCGCCGGTGATGACGCGGCCGCGACGGCCGTTGTCGAACAGCGCGTCCACCGACTCCTGCAGCATCCGCTTTTCGTTGCGGATGATGATGTCGGGCGCGCGCAGTTCGATCAGCCGCTTCAGACGGTTGTTGCGGTTGATCACGCGACGGTAGAGGTCGTTGAGGTCCGAGGTCGCGAAGCGGCCGCCGTCCAGCGGCACCAGCGGGCGCAGCTCGGGCGGGATCACCGGGATGACCGTCATGATCATCCACTCGGGCCGGTTGCCCGACTCGAGGAAGTTCTCGACCAGCTTCAGCCGCTTGATGATCTTCTTGGGCTTCAGCTCGCCGGTGGCCTCGGAGAGGTCGACGCGCAGCTGCTCGGCGGTCGACTCGAGGTCGATCTCGGACAGCATCTCGCGGATCGCCTCGGCGCCGATGCCGGCCCGGAAGGCGTCTTCGCCATACTGGTCCTGCGCGTCGAGATAATCCTCTTCAGACAGCAGCTGACCGTGCTTCAGGTCGGTGAGACCCGGCTCGATCACCACGTAGTTCTCGAAATAGAGGATCCGCTCGAGATCGCGGAGCGTCATGTCCAGCATCAGGCCGATGCGCGACGGCAGCGACTTGAGGAACCAGATATGCGCGACGGGCGCGGCCAGCTCGATATGGCCCATGCGCTCGCGCCGGACCTTCTGAAGCGTGACCTCGACGCCGCACTTCTCGCAGGTGATCCCGCGATACTTCATGCGCTTGTACTTGCCGCACAGGCACTCGTAGTCCTTGATCGGCCCGAAGATCCGGGCGCAGAACAGACCGTCCCGCTCCGGCTTGAAGGTCCGGTAGTTGATCGTCTCCGGCTTCTTGATCTCGCCGAACGACCACGAGAGGATCCGCTCGGGGCTGGCGAGCGTGATCTTGATCTCGTTGAACGTGCGCGGCGCCGCGACCGGCGCGAAAACGTTGCTGATTTCCTGGTTCATAACGGTGCTCCGTCAAAGGGCCCGAAAGAGGGGACGTCCCGGGCGCGCCGCGGGGGGGGACCCGCGGCGCGTCGTCATCGGGGCGTTCATTCGCCTTCGGAGTCGCTGTCCAGCAGCTCCATGTTGAGACCGAGCGACCGGATCTCCTTCACGAGCACGTTGAAGCTCTCGGGCACCCCGGCTTCGAAGTCGTCTTCGCCCTTGACGATCGACTCGTAGACCTTGGTGCGCCCGGCCACGTCATCCGACTTGACCGTGAGCATCTCCTGCAGCGTGTAGGCGGCGCCGTAAGCCTCCAGGGCCCAGACCTCCATCTCGCCGAAGCGCTGACCGCCAAACTGCGCCTTCCCGCCCAGCGGCTGCTGGGTGACGAGGCTGTAGGGCCCGGTCGAACGGGCGTGGATCTTGTCGTCCACCAGGTGATGCAGCTTCAGCAGGTACTTGACGCCGATGGTGACGTTGCGCGCGAACTGCTCGCCCGTCCGTCCGTCGAACAGCTCCGACTGACCCGAGACATGGAACCCCGCGCGCTCCAGCGCGTCGTTCACGTCAGGCTCCTTGGCGCCGTCGAAGACCGGGGTCGCGATCGGCACGCCGCGGCGCACGTTCTCGGCCGCTTCCAGGAACTCGGACTCGGTCATGTGCTGGGTCTCGGCGTCGTACACCTCATCGCCATAGGCGTGACGCATCTTCTCCCGAACCGGCTCGATGTCGCCCGAACGGCGATAGGCGTCGATCGCCTCGCCGATCTGGGCGCCGAGGCCGCGCGCCGCCCAGCCCATATGGGTCTCGAGGATCTGCCCGACATTCATGCGCGACGGCACGCCCAGCGGGTTCAGCACGAAGTCCGCCGGGGTCCCGTCGGCGAGGAACGGCATGTCCTCCTCCGGCACCACGCGGGAGATGACGCCCTTGTTGCCGTGACGGCCGGCCATCTTGTCGCCCGGCTGCAGCTTGCGCTTCACCGCCACGAACACCTTGACCATCTTCATCACGCCCGGGGGCAGATCGTCGCCGCGGCGCACCTTCTCGACCTTGTCTTCGAACCGGCTGGTCAGCACCCGCTTCTGGGCGTCGAACTGCTTGTTCAGCGCCTCGAGCTCGGACGCCTCGGCTTCTTCGCCGAGCGCCAGCTGCCACCACTGGCCGCGCGACAGCGGGGCCAGCAGCTCTTCGGTGATGATCGAGCCGGCGCGGATGCCCTTCGGCCCCTTCACCGCGGTCTTGCCGAGGATCAGGTCCTTGAGGCGCGCGTAGATGTTGCGCTCGAGGATCGCGATTTCGTCGTCCCGGTCGCGGGCCAGACGGTCGATCTCCTCGCGCTCGATCTGCAAGGCGCGTTCGTCCTTCTCCACGCCGTGACGGTTGAAGACGCGAACCTCCACGATGGTGCCGTGGTCGCCCGGCGGCAGCCGCAGGGAGGTGTCGCGGACGTCGGACGCCTTTTCGCCGAAGATGGCGCGGAGCAGCTTCTCCTCCGGCGTCATCGGGCTTTCGCCCTTCGGCGTGATCTTGCCGACGAGAATGTCCGCCGGCCCGACCTCGGCCCCGATATAGACGATGCCCGCCTCGTCGAGATTGCGCAGGGCCTCCTCGCCGACGTTCGGAATGTCGCGGGTGATCTCTTCCGGCCCGAGCTTCGTATCGCGGGCCATCACTTCGAACTCGTCGATGTGGATCGACGTGAACACGTCGTCCTTCACGATCCGCTCAGAGATGAGGATGGAGTCCTCGTAGTTGTAGCCGTTCCACGGCATGAACGCGACGAGCACGTTCTTGCCGAGCGCCAGCTCGCCCAGATCCGTCGACGGACCGTCGGCGATGACGTCGTTGGCGCCGACCCGGTCGCCGACCTTCACCAGCGGACGCTGGTTGATGCAGGTGTTCTGGTTGGACCGCTGGAACTTGCGCAGACGGTAGATGTCCACGCCCGGATCGCCCGGATCCATGTCATCGGTCACGCGCACGACGATGCGGACCGCATCGACCTGGTCGATGATGCCGCCGCGCCGCGCGGTGATCGCAGCCCCGGAGTCCCGCGCCACGATCTCCTCGATGCCGGTGCCCACATAGGGGGCCTCGGCCTTCAGGAGCGGCACGGCCTGACGCTGCATGTTCGAGCCCATCAGCGCGCGGTTCGCGTCGTCGTTCTCGAGGAACGGGATCAGCGAGGCCGCGACGGAGACGAGCTGCTTGGGGCTGACGTCGATCAGGTTGATGTTCTCGCGGGGCGAGAGCATGAACTCGCCGCCCTTGCGGGTGGAGACCAGGTCGTTGGCGAAGCCGCCTTCCGCGGTCAGCGTCGCGTTGGCCTGGGCCACCGTGTAACGCATCTCCTCGGTCGCCGAGAGATAGATCACCTCGTCGGTGACCAGGCCGTCGATCACCTTGCGATACGGCGTCTCGATGAAGCCGTAGCGGTTGACGCGGGCGAAGGAGGCCAGCGAGTTGATCAGACCGATGTTCGGGCCTTCCGGCGTCTCGATCGGGCACATCCGGCCATAGTGGGTCGGGTGCACGTCGCGAACTTCGAAGCCGGCGCGCTCACGGGTCAGACCGCCCGGCCCGAGGGCCGAGAGACGCCGCTTGTGGGTCACTTCCGACAGCGGGTTGGTCTGGTCCATGAACTGCGACAGCTGCGACGAGCCGAAGAACTCGCGCACCGCAGCCGCCGCGGGCTTGGCGTTGATCAGGTCCTGCGGCATCACCGTGTCGATATCGACCGAAGACATCCGCTCCTTGATCGCGCGCTCCATGCGGAGCAGGCCGACCCGGTACTGGTTCTCCATCAGCTCGCCGACCGAGCGCACGCGCCGATTGCCGAGATGGTCGATGTCGTCGATCTCGCCGCGGCCGTCGCGCAGTTCGACCAGCGCCTTGATCACCGCGATGATGTCTTCGCGGCGCAAGGTGCGCTGGGACGGATCGGCGTCCAGCTGCATGCGCATGTTCATCTTGACGCGGCCGACGGCGGAGAGGTCGTAGCGCTCCGAGTCGAAGAACAGCGCGTTGAACATGGTGTCCGCCGCGTCGACGGTCGGCGGCTCGCCGGGACGCATCACGCGGTAAATGTCCAGAAGCGCCTGCTCCCGGTTCATGTTCTTGTCGACTTCCATGGTCTTGCGCATCCACGGACCGATGGAGAGATCGACGTCCAGCGTCGGGATCTCGTCATGGCCGGCGTCGAGCAGCGCCTGGACGTTCTCTTCGGTCAACTCGTTGCCGGCTTCGATGTAGATCGCGCCGGTTTCCTCGTTGATGATGTCGCACGACACGTAGCGGCCGTAGATCGTCTCGAACGGGGCGAGGGTCTCTTCGATGTCGCCACGCTCCAGGATCTGGTTGATCCGGCGGGGGGTGATCTTCTTGCCGGCCTCGAACAGGACCTCGCCGGACGCGGCGTCGACGATGTCATGGTCGGGCTTGGTGGCCTTCAGACGCTCGCCGCGGAACGGGATCGCCCAGCCGTCCTTCACGCGACGGTAGGACACCATCTCGTAGAATTCCTGCATGATCTGGTCCTGGGTCAGACCCAGGGCGTAGAGCAGCGAGGTGACGGGCAGCTTGCGGCGGCGGTCGATGCGGGCGAACACCACGTCCTTGGCGTCGAACTCGAAATCGAGCCAGGAGCCGCGATAGGGGATGACGCGCGACGCGAACAGCAGCTTGCCCGACGAATGGGTCTTGCCCTTGTCGTGGTCGAAGAACACGCCGGGGGACCGATGCATCTGGCTGACGATCACGCGCTCGGTGCCGTTGACCACGAAGGTGCCGTGCTTCGTCATCAGGGGCATGTCGCCCATGTAGACGTCCTGCTCCTTGATGTCCTTGACGGACTTCGCCTCGGTGTCCGGGTCCACTTCGAACACGATCAGGCGCAGGGTGACCTTCAGCGGCGCGGCATAGGTCATGTCGCGCTGCTGGCACTCTTCGACGTCGTATTTGGGCGCTTCGAGCTCGTATCGCACGAACTCGAGCACCGCGGTCTCGTTGAAATCCTTGATCGGGAACACCGACTGGAAGACGCCCTGAAGGCCCTCCCCGTCGGTCGGCTCCACGCCATCGCCGCTGTTGAGGAACAGGTCGTAGGACGACTTCTGAACCTCGATCAGGTTGGGCATCTGCGCGACTTCGCGGATGCGCCCGTAGCTGCGGCGAATGCGTTTGCGAACGGAATGCGTCTGGGCCATGCTTAACCTCTGCCTTCAGCGTCGTCAGCCGGCGGGGCGACCGGCCGCGACGCGTCCGCAATGGGCGCGGATCCTATTCCACGCGAGCGTCCCACAGCCCGCGACCCGGATCCCGCGCGTCCTCCGGGGCGTCCTGACGAAAAGCGGGCCCGAAGGCCGGAAGCTTCTCGCGAGGGCGCCCGAGACGACGCTCGGACCGCTCCAGACGTCCCGGTGCGACCCGGTTCGCCTGAAACGCGTCGCCCGGCCCCGCGGAAACCGCAGGGCCGGACGCTTATTCATGGCATGGCGTGCGCCATGCGCAAGATCACTTGAGTTCGACCTTGGCGCCGGCCTCTTCGAGCTTCTTCTTGATCTCTTCGGCCTCGGACTTGTTGACCTGCTCCTTGACGGCCTTGCCGCCCGCCTCGACCAGGTCCTTGGCCTCCTTGAGGCCCAGGCCGGTGATGGCGCGGACTTCCTTGATCACGTTGATCTTCTTCTCGCCGGCGGAGACGAGGATCACGTCGAACTCGGTCTGCTCTTCAGCGGCCGGGCCGGCTTCGGCGGCGGGGCCGGCCATCATGACGGCGCCGCCGGCGGCGGGCTCGATGCCGTAGTCATCCTTCAGGATGTTCTTCAGCTCGTTGGCTTCCAGCAGGGTCAGGTTGACCAGCTGCTCGGCGAGGGATTTGAGATCAGCCATTATACTTATCCAGTTCCAGTGTTGTTGCGTTCGGGCAACCGTCGCGTGACGCGGCCGGGCCCCAGGGTGCGCAGCACGCCTTGATCACGCGTCCTCTTTTTCCGTGATGGTCTTGAGGACGCCCGCGATATTCGTCGCGGGGGCCGTGATCGCGTTGATGAGGCTGGAGGCGGGAGCAAGCAGCGCGCCGACGATCGACGACAGCACTTCCTCACGCGACGGCATCTTGGCCAGAGCCCTGACGCCATCCGCATCCAAAACCGTCGCGCCCATTGCGCCGCCGATGATGACAAGCTTGTCATTCTTCTTGGCGTATTCCTCGATCACCTTGGCCGGAGCCACGGGATCTTCGGAGTAGGCGAGCACGGTCTGCCCCTTGAGGTGCTTTTTCAGCCCCTCGCAGGGTTTGCCCTCAAGGGCGATCTTGGCGAGCGTGTTCTTGGCGACGCGGATCTGCCCACCGGCAGCCCGCATCTTGATGCGGAGATCCGACATCTGCGCGACCGTGAGACCGGCGTAGTGACACACCACGACCGACCCGGACTCGGCGAAGGCCTTGTCGAGGTCTTCGACAACGGCGGACTTCTGCGCTCTGTCCATGGTTCGCTCCAAGTTCATGGGAGGCTCGCGCCTCCCGGCTCCACTCGTCGCCGGGAGAATCCCGCCGACGGTTCAGGTCCCGTCCGGGTCCCGAGCCAAGCTCGCCGCAACCGGCGATTTGGAACTCGTTCCCCGTCTATGGCGGGCAATTAAGACGACCCGAAGGCCCTCACCCGCCGTCTCGGACGAGAGGGGCGTCCGGATCGCTCCGGAAACCCCTTCGTACCGGCCCCGCCCCCGCGCCCCGAAAGGCATGGCGGAGAGGTCCGGATCTTATTCGGCGGACGCGGAGGCCACGTCGACCGACACGCCCGGCCCCATGGTGGAGCTGAGCGAAATCTTCTGCAGGTAGATGCCCTTGGCGCCCGTCGGCTTGGCGCGCGCCACGGCGCCCACGAAGGCGCGGATGTTCTCGGCGATCTGCGCGGTCTCGAACGAGGCCTTGCCGACGCCGCCATGCACGATCCCGGCCTTCTCGACGCGGAACTGCACCTCGCCGCCCTTGGCGTTCTTCACCGCCTGCGCGACATCGGTGGTCACCGTGCCGACGCGGGGGTTGGGCATCAGGCCGCGCGGGCCCAGCACCTTGCCCAGACGCCCGACGATGGGCATCATGTCCGGGGTGGCGATGCAGCGATCGAACTCGATCTTGCCGCCCTGGATGATCTCCATCAGGTCCTCGGCGCCCACGATGTCGGCGCCGGCCGCGGTGGCCTCGTCGGCCTTCGGGCCGCGGGCGAACACCGCCACGCGGACGGTCTTGCCGGTGCCGTTGGGCAGGGTCACCACGCCGCGGACCATCTGGTCGGCGTGACGGGGGTCGACGCCCAGGTTCACCGAGACCTCGATGGACTCGTCGAACTTCGACGTGGCGTTGGCCTTGACCAGGGCGACCGCCTCTTCCAGGGCCAGGAATTCCTTGCCCTCTACGGCGGAACGGTTCGACTTCGCGCGCTTGCTCAGCTTTGCCATGATCAGCCCTTGACCTCGATGCCCATCGACCGCGCCGAGCCGAGGATGATCTGCATCGCCGCTTCGACGGTGTTGGCGTTCAGATCGACCATCTTGGCTTCGGCGATCTCGCGAACCTGCTTGACCGAGACGGAGCCCGCGACTTCGCGCCCGGGCTTGGTGGAGCCCGATTTCAGCGTCGCGGCCTTCTTGAGAAGGAAAGACGCCGGGGGCGTCTTGATCACGAAGGTGAAAGACTTGTCCTGGTAGTAGGTGATGATGACCGGGCACGGGGCGCCCGGCTCAAGCCCCTGGGTGGAGGCGTTGAATTCCTTGCAGAACATCATGATGTTCAGGCCGCGCTGACCCAGCGCCGGGCCGATCGGCGGCGACGGGTTCGCCTTGCCGGCCGGCACCTGAAGCTTCAGGCTGCCGATGATCTTCTTGGCCATCTGGCCTCTCCTTCATCCCGCGCTTCGGATCGCGATCCGTCGCGCATACGGTTAGCGGTGCGGCCTCGGCGACGCGTCGCCTCCGCCTCCCGCGCCTGACGCTCAGCCCGTTTTCTGGACCTGGGCGTATTCCAGTTCGACCGGGGTCGAGCGTCCGAAGATCGACACCGCCACTTTCAGGCGGGCGCTGATCTCGTCCACTTCCTCGACCATGCCGGTGAAGCTTTCGAACGGGCCATCGGTGACTTTGACCTGCTCGCCGATCTCGAAGGTGATCGCGGGGCGCGGACGCTCCACGCCCTCGGCGACCTGGGAGATGAGACGTTCCACTTCCGCGTCGCGCAACGGCGTCGGCCGGCCCATGGGACCGAGGAAGCCGGTGACCCGGTTGGTGTCCATCACCAGGTGATAGGCCTCGTCCGACATCTGCATCTTGACCAGCACATAGCCGGGCATGAAGCGACGTTCGGTCTGGACCTTCTTGCCGCGGCGAAGTTCCACGACCTCTTCGGTCGGCACCAGAACCTCTTCGATCTCGTCTTCGAGACCGTTCTGGCGCGCGCCCTCCTTGATGGCCTCGGCCACCTTCTTTTCGAAGTTGGAGAGCACGTGGACCGTGTACCAGCGCTTGGCCATACCGCCTGTCTCGACCTCGCTTCGGGGACCCTTGAGCGGGCCGCCTTTATCTCAAAACACCAAGCGCGCGGCTTACGGAACAGCCGTCCCGAATCGCTGCGCGCCAAGATGCGTGATGGGAGCGCCCCGACTATCCCCGCAACTGCCGCAAGGCAAGCGCGAAATGCCGGCGCGACGACGCCGCCCGGCGCACCGGAGGCCTGCGCCGCTCGTCCTGGCCCGGGCTCAGAGCCCGAGGCGGAAGATCTGGTCGATGCCGAGCGCGATGATCTGGTCGATCGTGAAGAAGAAGATCGCGGCGAGTGCGGCCATCACGAACACCATGATGGTGGTGATGATGGTCTCCTTGCGGGTCGGCCAGACGACCTTGGCCGCTTCGGCGCGGACCTGCTGGACGAACTGGAGCGGATTGGCGCCGGCCATGTGGGATCTCTCCTCGTCGACCCGATGCGCGGCGGGTCCTGTCAGCGGGTCCTTCGCCGCGGAGAGCCTGGCGCGTGTCGCGGCCCCTGCCCTTCGCGGCCGGTGCGGTGACGCGGCCGGTCCGGACCGACGACGCATCGCATATTCGCTGGCAGGGGCGGGGGGACTCGAACCCACGGCCCTCGGTTTTGGAGACCGATGCTCTACCAACTGAGCTACACCCCTCCAGCGGAGGCAGGCTCTACCGCCTGCCGGATGGGAGGTCAAGCGGCCCCGCGCAAGGCGGGGCCGCTGTCGTCGTCAGGCGGCCTTGGCGCGCCGCTTGCGGGCCACGAGGCCCATGCCGGCCATGCCGACCCCCAGCAGCGGCAGCGCCGCCGGCAGCGGCACGTCCGACACGCCCGAGAGCCCGGAGACCGCGGCCTTGGAGGTCACGAAGCTCTGCGTGTTCTTCGACGCGTGGTTGAAGGTCACGATCGTGGTCATCGAGAACGGCGACGCGCCGTCGAGGAACGTGAAGTAGTCCTGCGAGAACGCGTTGAAGCTCGTCCCCGTCGGGGAGAACTCATACATGTCGCCGATGGCCTGCTCGACGCCGAACGCCGTGTTGGTCGTATCCAGATAGGCCTGGATCGTCACGTCGCCGCCCGCGAACCCGCCGAGCGAGTGCTGACCGAGCCAGAAGCCCGAATTCAGCGTCAGGTCGGTCTCGGTGACCATGAAGGTCAGGCTGCCGCCCCTGGTCAGGTTGGAGCCTTCCAGCGACAGGGCCAGGGACGGGCAATTCGAGCTGCAGGACGTGACCTGCGCCGAAGTGCTGGTCCAGTTGGTCAGCGCCGGAGAGCCCAAGGCCGAGCTGTCGTAGTCGATGGAGCCGAGCGTGGGGTCGGCGTCGCCGACGCCCCCGTCGACGATGTCGATCTGCCCGTTCGAATCGATCAGGCGGATCGCGAGGGCGTCGGCCGGCGAAGCGGCGACGACGCCGAGCGCCGAGGCCACGACGAGAGTCGCAAGCCGAGCGCGAAGGATAGCGGTCATTCTTTGAGGTCCGGAGGTTTTGCAAATACGCGCAGATTTCAAATGGGAATATCGCAAACACACGATACCCGACATTCCCCAGGCGCAATGGCCTAAAATCCTATAAAACGTCGAAAATAGTCGCTAATAAGGCTTAACTTGACGTCAAACCTCAAATTTCGAGATGACGTTGCGCCATACCGGGACTATTTACTTAACGTAAATGATTGCGCCCGCCCCATTCCGTCACATCCGCTTCGCCTTACTGCAAGCGTCCCGCCATACCGGAAGAATCGGGTCGACGCGCCGAACCTCACGGCGCCGCCGGACCGCGGCGGGCCGGAACGAAAAGCTACGGTTCGGGGGGCTGCAGGGCCGGCCCCGCGCGGGGGCCGGCCGGGTCGCGCTAGGCGCCGAAGCACCAGCGCAGGATCGCCTTCTGGGCATGAAGGCGATTCTCCGCCTCGTCGAAGATCACCGAGTTGACGCCGTCCATGATCTCGGACGTCGCCTCTTCGTCGCGATGCGCCGGCAGGCAGTGCATGAACAGCGCGTCGGGCTTGGCCTTCGACATCAGCTCGGCGTTGACCTGGTAGGGTCTGAGCTGGTTGTGGCGTCGGTCGCGCGCCCCCTCGTCGTCATGCATCGACAGCCAGGTGTCGGTGACCACCAGATCCGCCCCGGCGGCGGCCTTCAGCGGATCGCGCTCGATCCGGATGTCGGCGCCTTCGCCGCGCGCCCAGGCGACCACCTCCGGGTCCGGGTCCAGCGTCTCGGGCCCGGTGAAGGTCAGATCGAAGCCGAAGCGCCCCGCGGCGTGCAGGAACGACGCGCAGACGTTGTTGCCGTCGCCCGACCAGACCACCTTCTTGCCGGAGATCGAGCCGCGATGCTCTTCGTAGGTCATCACGTCGGCCATGATCTGGCAGGGATGCGAGTGGTTGGTCAGCCCGTTGATCACCGGGACCGTCGCATGCTCGGCCATTTCGATCAGCGTCGCCCGCTCGAACGTGCGGATCATGATGGCGTCGACATAGCGCGAGAGGACGCGGGCCGTGTCGGCCACGGTCTCGCCCTGCCCCAGCTGCATCTCCGAGCCGGTCAGCACCATGGTATCGCCGCCCAGCTGCCGCACGCCCACGTCGAAGGAGACGCGGGTGCGGGTCGAGGGCTTTTCGAAGATCAGCGCCACCATCCGCCCCTTCAGGGGCAGATCGTCGTCGCGCACGCCCTTGGCCCGCCCCGCCCGCGCGGCCTTCACCGCGCGGGCGTCGTCGATGATCCCCTTCAGGGCCTCTCTCGGGACCTGGTCGAGGTCGAGGAAATGCCGCGTCATCCGGCGGCCTCCCTCTGTTTCGCCTCCACCGCGACGCAGGCGACGTCGAGACGCGCCATCGCCTCGTCGATCTCGGCGTCGGTGATGTTGAGTGGCGGCAGCAGGCGGATCACGTTGTCCCCCGCCGGCACCACCAGCAGCCTGGCGTCGTAGCCGGCATGAACCAGGTCCATGTTGGCGGCCTTGCATTTCAGACCGATCATCAGCCCCTCGCCGCGCAGGCTTTCCAGCACGTCGGGATGGGCGGCGATCAGCCCCTCCAGCTTCTGGCGCAGACGACCCGCCAGACGCGAGACGTTGGGCAGGAACCCGTCCGCGGTCACCGTCTCCATCACCGCCACGCCGACGGCGCAGCCGAGCGGATTGCCGCCATAGGTCGACCCGTGGGTGCCCGCGGTCATGCCGGAGGCCGCACGCTCCGTCGCGAGACACGCGCCGAGCGGAAAGCCGCCGCCGATGCCCTTGGCGATGGCCATGATGTCCGGGGCGATCCCCGCCCATTCATGGGCGAAGAGCTTGCCGGTGCGGCCCACGCCGGTCTGGATCTCGTCGAAGATCAGCAGGATCCCCTGCTCGTCGCAGAGCTTGCGCAGACCCTGCAGGCACTGGTGGGGCACCGGGCGGATGCCGCCCTCGCCCTGGATCGGCTCGATGCAGATCGCCGCCGTCTCCGGGCCGATGGCGGCGTGCAGCGCGTCATGGTCGCCGAAGGGCACATGATCGAAGCCGGGCAGCAGCGGGCCGAAGCCCTTGGTCAGCTTCTCCCCGCCCGCGGCCGAGATCGTGCCGAGCGTGCGGCCATGGAACGACCCCTCGAAGGTCACGATCCGCACCCGCTCCGGCGCGCCGGCGTTGTAATGGTATTTCCGCGCCATCTTGATGGCGCACTCCATCGCCTCCGCGCCCGAGTTCGTGAAGAACATGGTGTCGGCGAAGGTGTGCTCGACCAGCAGGTCGGCGAGCCGTTCCTGGTTCGGGATCCGATAGAGGTTCGAGGTATGCCACAGTCGTCGCGCCTGATCCTCCAGCGCCTTGACGAGCACGGGGGCGGCGTGTCCGAGCACGTTCACCGCGATGCCGGCGCCGAGATCGAAGTAACGGTCGCCTTTCTCGTCAATCAGCCATGGGCCCTGTCCCTCGACGAAAGCGAGGGGCGCCCGAGCATAGGTCGGCAGGACGGGCGTGATCACCTCTGAAACTCCTTCAGAACCGGCCGGGATGGATCGTAAAACGCCCCGCGCGGCGGCCGGACCGGGCGGAGCGGAGGCGGATTGGTCGGGGATCGCGGGGGAAAAGTCAAATGAAAGGCTTGGGCGCGCGCGCGAATTCCCGGTGCGCGGGACGCCCCGGCGGCGGCGGCGCGCGCCGGTCGCCGCGAACCAAGGCGGCGGAGGACTACGCGATGCCGAGCCTTGCCATTTCGGGGTCCGCGCCCAAGCGCGCAATCGACTGCGACGCGATGCGACGGGCCCCGGACATGAAGACGCCCGCCGGAGGGGCGGGCGTCATGACTGCGACAGGCCTGGGCCTGAGCGCCCTGCCCCGCGTCGGTCAGGCGCGGGCGTCGTCGAAGCCGTGCATGCGCTTGGCCCATTGCAGTCCGATGAACGCCCCCTTCACCCGCGGCAGCAGCCAGAGCGCCGAGACCGCCGCGATCCCGCTCAGCCCCGCCGCCAGCGCCATCGGCCAGTCGCCCAGCAGGCCGAACAGCACCGGCAGGCTGAACCCCACCAGATGGCAGACCAGCAGCATGGTGACGTAGGCCGGCCCGTCATCGGCGCGGTGATGGTGCAGCGCCTCGCCGCAGGCGGGGCAGGAATCGTTCACCTTCAGATATTTGCCGAACATCCGTCCCTCGCCGCAGCTCGGGCAACGCTGGCGCCAGCCCTTTAGCAGGGCGGGACGGGTTTCGCGCGCGACGACGGGGATGGCGGAGGGCATGGCGTGACTTTCTTCGTGATGGATCCGTGGACGGATTGTGGGGGTCGCGCGCGCAAAACGGAAGAGGCGCCGGGGCATATCCCCCATGCGCCTGACGCGCGACGGGGGCGGTGACGGGAGCGGCGACGCCAACAGGGGGGCGTGACCCTTCGGCAACGCCCGGCCTGGCTCCACCTCGCCCCACCCCGGTTGACGAAGCGTCATATGGGGGTTCGGCTTGCATTCATGAAATAGGCGACTTAACGCGGATTTCTTGCCAAGCCTTGAGAAACGCTACGGAATGAGGGGACAGACATGTCCAAAGATGATTTCGCACGCAGCCGGCTGTTTCAGATGCTGGACGACGACGAGTATTTCGCCACCGTCGTCCAGATCCAGCGCAGCGGCCACAACCTCGACGCCTACGGGGCGGTCTCCGGCGCCGATTCCGCCGGCTACCTGATCCAGTACGAGAACGCCCCCGACCTCGCGGCGACGGTCTACGAGGGCGACGCGGTCTCGGCCTGGATCGCGATCTATGACGAGGCGAGCGGCGCGATCCGCGGCTTCGGCCTCGGCGACGACGAGGCCGGCTATGTGCGCATCGCCGGCTTCGACGACGACGACGTGGATCGGGGCATGCGCGCGGCCTATAATTTCTGGACCGATGTGGAACTCGAAAGCGGGGTGTGGACGGCCGAATTCGCCGACGATTTCCGTAACAACGGCGCCTCGCGCCAGGGCATCCGGATCGAGACCGGGGCCGAGGACCGCTACACCTTCGATCACGGGATGATCTCGGGCAACGGCTCCACCGACGAGACGGTGCAGACCATCCGCATCGAGGGCTGGCTGGAGAACCCCTGGTACGACTGGTCGACCGACGCGGGCGCCGACCTGTTGAGCGGCATCGAGTTCGGCGTCGAGCTGACCTATGTCGACTACGCCGACGCCCTGCTGGTCGACGGCGAGGACGGCGGGGGCGGCGACGAGACGCCGGTCACCGAGCCGGACCCGGACCCGGAGCCCGTCTATGGCGACAACGGCCGCGACCGGCTGATCGGCACGGGCGAAGCGGACTGGATCTGGGGCCTCGGGGGCCGCGACGTGATCAAGGGCCGCGGCGGCGACGACCTGCTCTCGGGCGGCGGCGGCCGGGACAAGCTGGTCGGGAACGGCGGCGCGGACAACCTGTTCGGCGGCAACGGGGCCGACAAGCTGGTCGGCGGCCGGGGCGCGGACCTGCTGATGGGCCAGGGCGGACGCGACAAGCTGATCGGCGGGGGCGGCGCCGACTGGCTGCAGGGCGACGACGGGCGCGACGTGCTCAAGGGCGGCGGCGGAAGCGACAGCTTCGTGTTCGATGCCCGCGACGGCCGCGACAAGGTGCTGGACTGGCAGGAGGATCGCGACTGGCTGATCGTCTCCGCGGGCGCCGACGGCTTCGCGGACCTGGAAATCACGGACGTCCGCGCCGGGGCCAAGGTGCACTGGGCCGCGACCACGGTGATTCTGGTCGGCGTCGAGGCCGACGCGCTCGCCGCCGACGATTTCAGCTTCATCGGCTGAGCCTGCGCGCCGCAGGCCGGAGACGCACAGGGCGGCCCCGCGAAGGGCCGCCCTTTTTCGTGGCTCCCGCCCGACCCCGAAACGCGAAGGGCGCGGCCGACCCTTCGGTCGACCGCGCCCCCTGTCGGCGCCGGCGAGGCGGAGGCGTCAGGCCGCGCCCGCCAAAGTCCTGGCCGGGCGCAGATCCGGCGGGGTCGCCTCGGCCACGAATTCGGCTACGGCCTCGTCCAGACCCATCGTCTTCGAGCCCTGCGCGCCCAGACGGCGGACGGAGACCGTGCGGCTCTCCACCTCCTGCCGCCCCACCGCGAGGATCAACGGGACCTTGGCGAGGCTGTGCTCGCGGACCAGATAGTTGATCTTCTCGTTGCGGGTGTCGGCCTCCGCCCGGATCCCCGCGGCGCGCAGCGTGGCCGCGACCTCCTCCGCATAACCGTCCGCGTCCGAGGTGATGGTCGCCACCACCACTTGCCGGGGCGCGAGCCAAAGCGGGAAGCGGCCGGCGTGGTTTTCGATGAGAATCCCCAGGAACCGCTCGAACGAGCCGAGGATCGCCCGATGCAGCATGACGGGCCGCACCTTCTCGTCATGGTCGTTGATGTATTCGGCGCCCAGCCGCTCGGGCAGGTTGAAGTCGGCCTGGAAGGTGCCGCACTGCCATTCCCGACCGATCGCGTCGGTCAGCTTGAAGTCGAGCTTGGGGCCGTAGAACGCGCCCTCTCCGGGATCGACCTCATAGGGCAGGCCCAGCGCCTTGATCGCGCCTTCCAGCGCCGCCTCGGCCTTATCCCAGACCTCGTCCGAGCCGACCCGCACCTCGGGCCGGGTGGAGAACTTGATCTCGAAGCGCTCGAAGCCGAGGTCCTTGTAGACGGTGGACAGCAGCCGGATGAAATCCGCGCATTCCGCCTCGATCTGGTCCTCGGTGCAGAAGATATGCGCGTCGTCCTGGGTGAAGCCGCGCACCCGCATCAACCCGTGCATGGAGCCCGAGGACTCGTAGCGATGGCACGACCCGAACTCGGCCAGCCGCAGCGGCAGGTCGCGATAGGACTTGCGGCCGTGGTTGTAGATCTGGACGTGGCAGGGGCAGTTCATCGGCTTCAGCGCGTTGACCCGCTTGGCGTTGGCGTGGGAGCCGGCCTCGGACCCCTCGTCGATCTCGGTGATGAACATGTTCTCGTGGTAGTTCTCCCAATGTCCGGAGGCCTCCCACAGCTTGCGGTCCACCACCTGCGGGGTCTTGATCTCCTTGTAGCCCGCCACCGTCAGCCGGCGGCGCATGTAGTCCTCCAGCGCCCGGTAGACGGTCCATCCGTCCGGGTGCCAGAACACCATGCCGGGCGCTTCGTCCTGGAGGTGGAAGAGGTCCATCTCCCGGCCGATGCGGCGGTGGTCGCGACGCTCCGCCTCGTCCAGCTGGTGCAGGTAGGCGTCGAGATCGGCTTTCGAGCGGAAGGCCACGCCGTAGATGCGCTGCAGCATCTTGTTGCGGTGGTCGCCGCGCCAATAGGCGCCGGCCACCTTCATCAGCTTGAAGGCGTCGGGCGGGACCTGGCCGGTATGGACCAGATGCGGGCCGCGGCAGAGGTCCTGCCAGGGGCCGTGCCAGTACATCCGGATCGCCTGATCCTCGGGGATCATGCCGACCAGCTCGACCTTGTAGGGCTCGCCGCCCTTTTCGTAGAAGGCCACCGCATCGGCGCGGTCCCAGAGCTCGGTCCGCACCGGATCGCGCTTGGCGATGATCTCGCGCATCTTCTTCTCGATGGCGGAGAGATCGTCGGTGGAGAACGGCTCGTCGCGGTCGAAGTCGTAATACCAGCCGTTGTCGATCACCGGGCCGATGGTGACCTTCACGTCGGGCCAAAGCTCCTGCACCGCGCGGGCCATGATATGCGCGCAGTCGTGGCGCACCAGCTCCAGCGCCTCGGCCTCGTCCTTCATCGTCACCAGCGCCATCTTCGCGCCGTCGATCAGCGGCGCGGAGAGGTCGACGAGCTTGCCGTCGGCCTTCGCCGCGATGGCGGCCTTGGCGAGCGATTTGGAGATGTCGGCGGCGAGATCGGCGGAGCTGGACCCCGCGGGCAAAGTCCGCGTCGCGCCGTCCGGCAGGGTCACGGTGACCTGCCGGGCCTCGGCCGAGAGGGACTCGGGACGGGCGGCGTGCGCGTCGGACATGGGGTTTCTCCAGTGGCGTTCTGTCATGATCGGGCGGGGGTGCGCCCCCGCGCCGTGGCGCGCACCATATGAGGGGCGCGCTTCCTGTCAAGGAAAGCCGCCGGCGCGGCGTTCCGCCACCCTTGAAGGCGCGGGCGCCCGGGGGCGCGCGTCCTTATCTGAGAGCCTGCGCGGTCTTTTCAAGGACCGGCGCCAAGACGTGCATCAAGCCGCCCAAAGCAGCACCCGCGTCCCCGTTCCGCGAACGGAGGTGCCCGGCGAGCAAGCCATCGGAGCCAGACAATGAGTCGTTCCAACTTCCGACGCCGCCTTCGCGGCGGCACGGCGCTGGCGATCCCCGCGATCGCCGCGATCCCCGCAACCCTGTTCCTGGCCGGCGCCCCGGCCCGCGCCGCCGAAGCCGTCGTCGGCTCGGTCGGCGGCTACATGACCTTCGGCGCCGGCATCACCGACGCCACCCCCGGCGGCGACGCCGAGGTGGCGATCATCCGCGACGGCGAGATCCACTTCAAGGCCAAGGGCGCCTCCGACAACGGCCTGACCTTCGAGGTCCGGGTCGAACTCGAGGCCTTCACCACCACCGACCAGATCGACGAGAACTGGGGCAAGGTCTCCGGCGCGTTCGGCGAGATCTACGTGGGCGGCGCCGACACCGCGCTGAACGAATACGGCGGCGTCGGCGTGGTCTACGCCTCCGGCCCGTTCAACTACTACGATCCCGACGTGTCGATCACGCCCGGCGACAGCAGCTTCATCGGCAAGGACGACGCGCTGTCGATCCGCTACGGCACGCCGGTCATGCACGGCTTCCAGGCCGGGATCAGCTACCAGCCCAACGCCGATGTCGACGGCGCGAACGACCGCCAGATCGCCGGGCGCGAGCTGGGGATCGCCGGCCAGACCGACATCAAGGACCAGATCGCCGTCGGCGCGTCCTGGGCGGGCGCGGTCGGCGCCGTCGACCTGGCCGTGGGCGGCGGCTACCTGACCGCCGACGGCCCCCGCGCCGCGGACATGTACCATGCCGGCGCCAGCGTCGGGTACGCGGGCGTGACGGTCGCCGGCTTCTGGAACCGCGACGGGACCGGCGGCGACACCGACCGCTACGGCCTCGGCGCCATGTACAAGACCGGCCCCTGGAAGGTCGGCGGCGGCTTCGTGCTGGCCGACGGCGCGGACGAAGGCAGCCGCGGCACATTGGGCGCCACCTACGCGCTGGCGCCGGGCGTCGACGCCGTCGCGGCGGTCGAAATGGGCGACGAGACCGGCGACGGGCTCGACACCTCCTGGGGCGTGGCCACCGCGCTGCAGGTCCGGTTCTGAGCCCCGGCTGAAAGACCGCGGCGGGGGGGCCTCGCGCCCCCGCCGCCCGACCGGGCCGGCGCCTAGCGCCGAAGCTGCCGGAACACCTCCGACGCGCCCCAGCCCGCGGCCAGCGCCACGATCAGCGCCAGCAGCCCGTATTGCAGCGGCTCCTCGCGCGACAGGGCGAAGAGCCACCGCTCCATCCCCACCTTGCGCACGCCCACCACGGTCTCATGCAGGTCGATCACCTGCCGGTCATGGACCAGGAACACGCGCGCCACGTAATCGCCCTCGACGATATTCGCCGGCAGGGCGACATGCGTGGTGAAGAGCGTGTCCTCGATCACCTCCACCTCGATCGGGGCCTCGACATAGAGCCCCTTGTCCCGCCGCAGCCGGATCACCGCCTCGCGGAACGCATCGGGATCGGGCACGTCGGCGGACGAGCCGATGGACCGCACCTGAGTGTCGAGCGCGATGCGGTGGCGCAGGTTCTCGGTCTCGCTCAGCACCTGGTCGAGCGGGCCGGTGGAGGCGACCGCGTAGAAGCTCGGGGCCGCGTCGACCACGGTGGAGGCGCTGTTGGCCCAGACCCCGAACATCCGCGCCTTGCGCCGCACCGTCACCGGGGTCGAAGGGCCGGAGACGGTGACGATCACGTCCGGCTTGCCTTCCCGGGCGGGGGCGTTGCGCTTGATGGCCCCGAAGACGAAGATCTCCGAGCCGGAATAGGTGGTGGTGATCGAGACCTGGTTGTGGCTGAGCGCGGCGATCACCCTCTCGCGCGCCGGATCCTCGGGGCCCGTCTCCTCGTCCGGGGCTTCGCGCCCCTCGGGCATCACCACCACCTGGCCGCCGCCGGGCTTCATCTCGGGCGCCGACGTCCCGGACCCGCCGCCGGGCGCGCCGGGCGGGGCGGCGGGCGCGTCGCCCTGCAGCGCGCGGGGCCCGGCCGGCGTCGGCGTGGACGGATCGCGCGGCGCGCCCTGCCCCTCCGCCGGCCCCGCCGCGAAACCGAGCGCCGCGCCCAGCACCGCCAGCGCGACGACGACGCCTGCGATCCGCCGTCCGCCCGCGATCATGGCGCGGCCGCGAGGCTGTAGAGTTCGTCCGGCGTCGCCACCAGGTCGAAGCCGATCTTCAGACAGACCGCGAGCACCATCACCGCCAGCCCGATGCGCAGCTGCTCGGCCTTCAGCTTCATGCCGAAGCGCGCGCCCACCTGCGCCCCGGTCACCCCGCCGACCAGCAGCAAGAGCGCCAGCGCGATGTCGACGGTGAAGGTCTGGGTGGCGTGCAGGACGGTGGTGACCCCGGTGACGAACATGATCTGGAAGAGCGACGTGCCCACCACCACCGCGGTCGGCATGCCCAGCATGTAGATCATCGCCGGCACCATGATGAAGCCGCCGCCGACCCCCATGATCGCCGAGAGAAGACCCACCAGCGCCCCGATCAGCAGCGGCGGGATCACCGAGATGTAGAGGTTGGACGCCCGGAACCGCATCTTCAGCGGCAGCCGGTGCACCAGCCCGCGCCGCCGCTCGCGTCGCTTGGGCATGGCGCCGGACCGGGCGCGGGCGAGCGCGCGCAGGCTCTCGACCAGCATCAGCGCGCCGACCACGCCGAGGAACAGCACATAGGTCAGCGATACCATGAGCTCGACCTGGCCGAGCTTGGTGAGCAGCTCGAAGATCTCGACCCCCACGAAGGAGCCCGCGACGCCCCCCCCCAGCAGCACGCCGCCCATGCGGAAATCCACCGCTCCGCGCCGCCAGTGCGCCAGCACGCCCGAGAACGAGGCGGCGCAGATCTGGTTGGCGCCGGTGGCGACGGCGACGGCCGGAGGGATGCCGACGAGCATGAGCAGGGGGGTCATCAGGAAGCCGCCCCCGACCCCGAACAGGCCGGAGAGCAGGCCGATCAACCCGCCGAGGCCCAGGAGGACGAAGGCGTTCACCGATACCTCGGCGATAGGCAGGTAGATGAGCATGGAGGCTCCCGCTGACAGGACCGGATTACAGCCCGGCGGGGGCGGATTTGGCAAGGTCGCCCGCGCGAAAACACCGCGTCACGGGTGTGCTTCTTCGTCCCGGACCGCGCCCCGCCCTCCGGGGCGCGGCGGACGGCCCCCCCGCCCCGGACCGCGCCCCCGACCGGGCCGACCCCCGCCTGTGAGGGTTTCCATTCCGCGGCGCGCCGGATGGGGGTAAAGTCCGGTGGTTTTTAGTATCGACCATCGGAATTGGGAGGATTTGCATCATGCGCAGACGAGATTTCATCTTGGGCGCGACCGCCGCCGCCGCGACGGCCACCGCGACCCCGGCCGCCGGCGACATCCGCTGCGCCATGCCCGACGGCTGGGGCCGGCGAACCTGCGAGGTCGGCGTGCCGATAGGCCCGCTGCCCACGCCCTGGCAGGAATGCGTGGTCTGGTGCTGGGCGGCCTGCGCGCAGGCGGCATTCGGGCTCGCCGGCCATCCCGTGACCCAGCAGGCGTTCGCAGCCAGGGCCTTCGGCGACCCGCGGGTCTGCCAGGCGGCCGACGGCCCCACGATCAAGCGCGCGGTCGACGGAGGATGGACCGACGCCCGCGGTCGAAGCTTCGGCGCTCGCCTCGACGTGGTCATCGACGCCCATTTCGGCATCTCGCATCCGAATCCGCTCGATGTGGTCTGGCAGGAGTTGCGGAGCGGGCGGCCGCTGATGGTCGGCTCGGTGGGTCATGCGACGCTGATCACCGCGATGACTTACACGGAGTCGCCGGGCGCCCCGCCGGTCACGAACCTCGTCACGGTGCGGGATCCCTGGCCGGCCAACCCGAACAAACGCCCGATGACCCCGCAGGAATTCTTCAACGTGAACTTTCTCGCGGTCTTCCGCTTCTTCTGAGACGCCCCTCGGCCCCCTACCGCGCCGTCGCCGCGGCCATGGCGGCGGCGTGGTCCTCGCCCTCCGGCCCCTCGATGGCGCGGCGGGCGGCGGCGCCGACGGCGGCGCGCTCCTGCTCGTTCAGGCCGCGGTCGGGCATGTTGGGGATGCGCACCGTCACCTCGCGATGGGCGAAATGGATGCCCTCGCGCTCGAACATCTCGCGGATCTCCTGGTAGACCAGCTTGCGGGTGGTCCACTGGTCGCCCGGCCGGGTCATGTACTTGATGCGGATGATCATCGCCGAATCCTCCATCATGTAGACGCCCTGCGATTTCAGGGGCTGCACGAATTTCGGCCCCTCCACCGGGTGCTCCTTCAGCCGCTCGCCCAGCTTCTTGACCAGCTTGCGCACCTTGTCGACGTCGGTGTCGTAGGTCAGCCGCAGCGGCAGCTTCATCATCACCCAGTCGCGCGAGAAGTTGGTCAGATGCGCGATCTCGCCGAAGGGGATGGTGTGCAGCGCGCCCAGATGGTGGCGCAGCTGGAAGGAGCGAAGGGAGATCTTCTCCACCGTGCCCTTCACCGCGCCGACGTCGATGTACTCGCCCTTGCGGAACGCGTCGTCGAGCAGGAAGAACATGCCCGACAGGATGTCGCGCACCAGGGTCTGGGCGCCGAAGCCGACCGCGATGCCCACGATCCCCGCGCCGGCGAAGAGCGGGGCGACGTTGACCCCCATCTCGGTCGCCACGATCACCGCCACCGAAATGCCGATGGTCACCAGGATCGCCGAGCGGAACAGCGGCAGCAGCGTGCCGAGCCGGGAGACGGCCGAGGCGCCGCCGCCCTCGTCGCCGGGCTCGGCGACCATCTCGTCGCCGCCCTCGGCCTCGATCCGCTGGTCGAGCCAGATGCGCACCGCGTGATAGGTGATGTAGCCGAGGAACAGGGTGTCGAGCACGTCCTGCGAATTGTCGAAGAACGAGTCGTCGGCGAAGATGTCGCTCCCGCCCCAGATCCGGATCAGCGTGTAGGCGCCCATGCCCAGCGAGAACAGGCTGACGATGCGGCGGGCCAGATCCTCGAAGCTGCGCATCGACTTGGCGGGGCGGAAGCTGCGCGGCGGCTCGGCGCCCGCGCCCGCGCCCATGTCGGCGTCGGCGTCGGCGGAGGCGGCGGCGGCGGGGCGGCGCGGCGGAACCGCGGCCGGGCCGCCGCCGCCCTCCTCGTCGCCGTCGTCGTCCACGTCGCCCACGTCCATGCGCGCGGCGGCGGGAAGCTCGGGCTCGGTCCGCCGCTGGGGCGGGATCCCGGCCGGGCGGGCGGGGTCGGCGTCCGGCCGGTCGTCGCCGAGCGGCTCGGTCGCGTCGAGGCTCCCGAGCTCGGGCGGCAGCACGATGGGCTCCAGCGCCGGCTCATGGATCGGGTCGGCCCCCGTCGCCGGCTTCGGCGCCGGCGGCGG